>UQRS01000072.1 GCA_900543525.1 uncultured Oscillospiraceae bacterium | reverse complement strand
TGAAAACGCTCGAAGACATCACGAAGTTCCCCTTTGTCCTGAAGCAGGATATTGATAAAAACACTTGTCTGGCATCTTTACAAAGCGCTACGATTTTTGCCAGCAGATCACACGGCGGCCCAACAGGCATCACACTTGCTACCGGTTCTATGGAGATGGAGGATATAAAAGGCTTACCGGACAACGCTCTGGCCTCCACCCGTTTAGTGTACTATGGTGCATGCTCTACAGCAAGCGGTGGGTCGACAGCTAACAACCTGGTCAACACAACATACAATAAAGGTGCGAAAACCGTTATAGGATTCCAAGACGTTGTTTATTGTGACGCAACAACAATCTGGAGCAGTCAGTTTTTCAAATCCATTTGTAAGGGGTAAGTATAGCGCAGGCACTGATTGAAGCGGATTATACCGCATTACTGGCAACCGGCTATGCCGAAAATAATCAAAACCGCTTGGTGAAGGGCAATACTACACAATTGCTGGCATACCCCATTGATGCTAGTTTTGCACAATTGGGATATACCAATAATGTGTCGGCAATAACTGCTTCGGATGCAATTGCCAGTCTGGAAAAAGACGAGACAGCGGCTGCTTCAATTACGATCAATCCGGAGATTGTCAGCGGATATCTGGATTGTTCTCTGATTGAACAAGGTACCAATCAAAGCGCTACCGTTACAGAATCAATGCGGCAACGTATAGCGGCTGCATCTTTAAACAATTATATTTCCACGGAACAATATGCGCTTATTTACGATCACTATGTAGATGATACAGAATTATACACGCTCCGTTATGTCAGACAAATCAACGGCAGGAATACGAACGACTCAGCTTTTGTGATGCTGATGACGGATGGGACAGTCGTCGGAGTCGGAACGTCCAACACCGGCGTCTTTGACGGAAAGGCAGTTCCCACTGTGTCTGATGCGTCGATACATAATTTTGTGGATAATTTGATTGCGGAGGAATACACCTCTGTGGATACATATTCCATTGATTCTGCCACCTACACTTTGTCGGACAGTGGCGATGTACAACTTAGCATTGGGGTAATTCTGGATTATTCTGATTATACAGTTCTCGAAACCTTGATTATGCCGTTGTGATCCAACACAGAAGAACATTCGTCATCCAACACGCAAAAATTATAGGAGGGGTTTTTATGAAAAAACTGATCAGCTTTTGTCTGGCTTTTCTATCCATTCTCGGTTTGCTTGTTCCCGCCATCTCAGCCGAGGGCGCCGTCTCCCTTACGACAGATGAAAAGCAAGCGATCTTCGATGCATGGTTTTCTTTTTTACACGAGGATTATATTACAGCTTTTAATAAGCGCTACGACTCGTATGAAAAATTCAAAGCCGACGAAAGCAAAAAATTATCTTTGGATAATGTTGCAATCGCTTGCTATGGCCGGGAAGACGGCGTTTATATCGTAACGGTCGAACACAGGGAAATCAGCTATATCGACCTGTACTGGCTGGAATCTGCCGGTGGTTATGTGTTTAATTTTTCAGGTGTAAATCAGGCGCTTTGGGTATACAAGGATGGGAAGCTCTATTATTTCAAGGACGCGTATGAGAAGGGGCTGGTTTCTCAGAATGCGCTGCTCGACCTTAGTGCATCCTATCCCCAAATGGTTCGCGCCGGCGACATGGACGGCAACGGAAAGCTGGAGGTTTCGGATGTCATTGCGCTGCGGAGTGAAATTGCAGCAGGGCATTCCGACGCCTCCTCCGGAGTGAAAAAATCGAGTTCAAATGCATACGGCGACATGGACGGGGACGGCCTGCTTACCGTCTCGGACGTAGTGCGGCTGCGCACTGCCATCATGGCGGGGGATTAAGAAAGCAATCCCCCTCAGCAGCGTTCAACAGCTTCCCCTAAAATACTGCAAAAAGACAGCCGCCGGCCTTTCATGAGGGCCGGCGGCTGTCCTTTTTCGTGATAAACACCCCGCTCCTTCGTGATTGCAAAGGTGCCAAGACAGGTTTCCGCCCGATTTTGGCCGGTATATTTTCCCCTCCCTTTGTGCAGAAATCACAAGAATTGTCCAGAATTTATTAAAAACACACCTTTCTAAATAAAGCTGAATGCATTATGATTAGAATGTAAAAATTCGTCGGTACGCAAACGACGGAATCAAGCGAAAATCGAAAATGAAAGGAAGTGTGCTTTGCAATGAAAAAAATGCGAACAATTGCCCTGTTTCTCTGCCTTTGCATGCTGGCCACGGCATTCCAGATTACCGGAATCGCCGGGGCGGACAGCCCCTCCGGCACGGGAGCGGCAGCGCAGGCCGGGGCCGACGCCTACGACGTCGTGATCGGCGATGTGCGTGTGCAATTGCTGTCCGGCAGCCTCGCCCGGGTGGAGGTCAGAGGTCCCAAGGGTTTTGAGGATCGAGAGACCTATCACATCACCGGACGCGACTGGGACGGTACGCCCTACACGACGCAGACGGTCGGTGATCTGATCGCCATCTCCACCGAGAACTATGTGGTTTATGTTCCGACGGAGGCGAAGGCGCTCGACGGCGTTTACATGACCGACCGGGACGGCAAGGTGATCTGGGCCTATACCAGCCTGCCGGAGGAGCCGGATTACCTTCCCGACCCGGGCGACACGCCCAAGGCCTGGGCGATTGCCGACACGCCCCGCGTTATCCCAAGTGAGTGGGGCTATGCGCCTCTGCCCGAGGGGGAGACCGACAACGGCTACAACGGCTGGGACGTGGACAACGACGCGCCCGACATGTACATCTTTGTTCCGATGAACGACGCAAAGCAGCTCCGCGCAGACTTTATTGCCCTGACCGGATCGAGCGAGATGGTGCCGCTTAAGGCACTCGGCCTCTGGTACAGCTGCTTCCGCGCCTTTTCGGAGGAGGCGGCACTCGAATATGTGCAGACCTTCCGGGACAAGGGCTTTCCGCTCGACTACTTTGTTATGGACACCGACTGGCGGATGGGCGGGTCGCACGGCTATAACATCAACACCAGCCTGCTGCCCGACGCGACCCGCTTCTTCAACCGGATGCATGATGAGCAGCATGTAAACCTCGTCTTTAACGACCATCCGGAGGCGCAGAACAACATGCATGCGCTGGAGCAGGGTGAGCTGATCTTCCGCAACACCAACCTGAGCAAAATTCTGAAGTACGGGCTGGACACCTGGTGGTTCGACCGCAACTGGACGGTTTCGATCAAATCGCCCTTCAGCGGCATCCCGAAGGAAAGCTTCGGCATGTACCTTTTCCATGACATTACCCTGCGTACGACGCCGAACGAGCGGGCGATGGTGCTTTCCAACGCCGACGGCATCGACAACGGATACTTCAACAGCGCGCCCGACTATGCCTCTCACCGCTACTCGGTGCAGTGGACCGGCGACATCGGGCAGATGAGCGACAGCCTCTATCGGGAGATTGTAAACTCGGTGCGGTCGGGAGCCATCTCCTCCTCGCCGTATGTTGCGCCCGACGTCGGCGGTCACTACGGCATGCAGTCGAACGAGCAGTATACCCGCTGGATACAGTATGCCGCTTTTGCCCCCATCTTCCGCCTCCACAGCGTCAGCGCCTCCGTCGACCGGTCGCCCTGGCTGTACGGAGAGCAGGCGGAGGACACCGCCCGCGAGTACGTCAACATGCGCTATCGGCTGATGCCGCTTTACTATGCCCTTTCGCACGAGAATTATGAGGACGGCATGCCCATCCTCCGCCGGCTGGATTTCAACTATCCGCAGTATGCCGAGGCGCAGGATGACACCGAGTACACGGTAGGCGACAACATTCTGGTCGCCCCGCTGTACGAGGGCGGCACCGAAATGCCGCTGCCCTCCGCCTGGATGTCCTGCGACGGGCAGGCCGGACTCAAGGCCGAATATTTCAACAACACCGAGCTGTCTGGCACGCCCGTCCTCACCCGGTATGAGACCGAGGTTTATCACAACTGGGAGTACGGCAAACCGGCCGATGAGGTGAATGCCGACAACTTCTCCGTCCGGTGGACCGGCAGCATCACGATCGGAGACGAGGATGCCCGCATTGCGGTCCGCACCGACGACGGCGTTCGCCTCTGGATTGACGGAACACCGGTCATCGACATCTGGTCGGGCATCAACAACGTGAACAACGTTGCACCGGTTCTGCTAAAGGCCGGCTCGACCCACGACATCAAGATTGAATATTATGAAGGCAGCGGCGGCGCCCGCATGGAGCTGAAGGCGCTGGTCATCCCGGAGGAGGGAGACCACCGCGAAGTCTTCATTCCCGACGGCAACTGGATCGACGTCTGGACCGGCGAAAGCTATGAAGGGCCGCAGACCATCACCCGGGCGCACGGGTATGATACCTCTCCCCTCTTCGTCCGCAGCGGCACGATTCTGCCACTGGTTGACACGGCCGGGTATCTGGGTGAAAAGGCCTGGGACAACGTGGCGCTGGACGTTTATCCGAGCACGCAGCTTGCCGGCACGGCCGAGCTGTACGAGGATGACGCGACCTCCAATGCATATAAGGAGGGAGCCTACCGTACAACTGCCCTCTCGACCTCTTTTGACAAGGCGACCGGCGAGGTCGTGGTTCGGATCGGCGCGGCCGAAGGCTCGTTCGAGGGCAGCGACGCCTTTGACGCCCGCACCTGGTCGGTGCGCGTACATGCGCCGGAGGGCTGGGGTGCGCTGACCGGTCTCACAGTGGACGGAAAGGCTGTCGAGGCGACCACGCTCGCCCGCTCGCTCGATGCTTCTCCCTTCGCGTTCTCCGGTTCGGTGCGGGATGCCGAGGTGTACACCGTAAGCTTTGAGCGGGCGCTCTCGGCCGAGAGTGAAGTGCGGATCAAGTTCGCCTCTCCGCAGGATGAAAGCCTGCCCGCAAACGACGCCGTGGCGGTGGACTACACCTCCAAGGAGAGCAACACGCCGGCCGCCGTTGATCTGAACGCGCTGGGCTCGACCGGATGGATGGCCTTTGACGAGGCGGGAGAGCCGCTGACTCTGGCGAAGGATGAGAATCTGTTTTCAGGCCTCGCCGGGGAGGGAGACACCTTCCCCTACGCCGGGAACACAACCTACAAGCTGGCGGACGGCAAAACGACCACGACCGGCTACGGAATTTCCGAATCCCTCTCCTTTGACGTTGCGGTCGGCACGGCTGATGAGCGGATCTCGCTCTATATCGCCGGGGAAAACACCGACGGCGTGCTGGAAATCACCGACGGCGTTTCAGCCAAGGTGATCTCTCTGACCTCCGGAAACGAAAGCTTTGCAAAGCGGATCACCGTGGACGCCGCAGCCGGCAAGGCCGGTGCAAGCCTGAAATTCACCCTCAAAAACAAGGGAGACGGCAAGCTTGCTCTGATGGCGGTCGCGGTGGGCGATCCCCTCTCCGAGCCGGATGGATCGGTGACGCGGATTATCTCGATCGAGACGGCGAAGGAAGGCACAAACCTTTCGGACAGCGGCATCAAGGATTGGGTACATCTCGGCCTCGGCGGAGATACAAACGCGATCAACCGCAAGAGCGGTGTAACCCAGCTGCTTGGCGCGCCGAGCTTTGACGGCAGCAGAATGCCGGTGTACGATTTCCCGGCCATCTCCTTCTCGGATGGGACGCCGACCGCCTCCGCCGATCGAAGCCAGAACGCCATCACAGCCTATCGCGGCACGATTTCCTTCTCGGTTCCGGCGGGAACCGAGTGGCAGGAGCTGAAGGTTTACACCGGCTCTTATCAATCGACCAACACAATCAAGGTCTATGATGACGAGGGTGTCGTCACCACCAAGAGCTTCAGTGCCGGAGATGTAACCCAGTACCGGGTCGTCACGGTGAGGTTCCGGGCGCAGACCGACACTACCCTGCATATTGAAAGCAGCGGCACCGAGCACATGTTCATCGCCGCTTACACGCTGGCGGATATAGACGACAGTCTGCTGAACGCGCAGGCCAAGCTGGCCGAAGAGGCTGTAGAGGCCTACATCCCCTCCGCGGACACGACGGCAGCCGAGCTGCTTGCTGCGGCCGGCGGCGCGCTGACCGACTCCTCCACCTCCGTTACCTGGGATGAGCCGGCGCATGTGACCCCCTCCACTACCGAGGCAGAGGGTCGCATCAGCGGAAAAATCCGGGTAAGCGTGGGAGGTATCTACCTCGACTTCACGGTGAACAAGGTACTGCCGAAGCAGACGGTCACCGTTCGCCGCGGTGACGTCGACAACGACGGCAAGGTAACCGTCTCCGACGTGGTGCTGCTGCGTCGGCTGATCGTGGCCGGCAGCTGGACCGACCGTGAGTTCGCGGCCGGCAACCTCGATGATTCGGATCAGAACCTGACCGTCTCCGACGTGGTTGCGCTGCGCGCTTTGATCGTCTCCGGCGGCGTGGAATAAGCCTCCTCGGTTCACCGAGGTATATAGCCAAAGCAAAATTTTAAAAACCGGAATCGGGATTGATTTTTTTCAGTCCCGGTTCCGGTTTTTCTTTTCGCCCGTCCGGCTGTCCGCCCATTCGCCCGTCTGTCCACCTGCCTGTCCGGCCGGCCAGCTATCCTCCGGCCGGCCCAGCGATCCTCCGGCCGGCCATACGCCTATCCGGGTCTGCGCCGCCGTTTCGCAAAGCCGGCGCAGACCCGGACGCCGGCAGGACGCTCCCGCCGGCGAAAAGCCTCCCCCACCCATTGACCTTACAGGTCCGCCGTGCTATAATAGGCTCGCATTATGGATTTTTGTGGATATATGTGTAGTTTGGAAACAGGAGGTTATCATGGCTTTATTAACGGAAGAACGATACAACGTCATCCTGGAGCTGCTGTACAGGCAGGACGTGGTGCGGGTGAACGATTTATCCTCCCGGTTTGACGTTTCGATCGAAACCATTCGCAGAGATTTAAAGTATCTGGAGGAGCAGAATCTGCTCAGGCGAGTGCACGGCGGCGCGGTACCGGCCGAGCATTCTCCGGAACCCTCCCGGCGGGAGGAGCGGCAGGTCATACACTGGGAAGAAAAGCTGGAATTGGGGGAGACGGTCTGCCGCCTCGTACAGGAGGGGCAGGTCATCACCATGGACGCCAGCACGACCAACCATGCCGCGGCCATCGCCCTCAAGCAGCGGTTCCGCCGCCTTACGGTGATCACCAACTATCTTCCGATCGTCAACGAGCTTTCGCAAAATACGGAGTTTACGCTCCTGATTCCCGGCGGTGTGCTGCGCCACGGCGAAATGTCCATTGTCGGCCCCATGGCCGAGGAAAACATGGACGCACTCCACGCCGACGTCGGCTTTATCAGCATAAGCGGCATCTCCTTTTCCGGCGGTCTGACCGATTTCGGCCTCGGAGAAATCGCCGTCAAGAAAAAAATCATGAAAAACTCGACCGTCAATTATGTGCTGGCCGACAGCAGCAAATTCGAACGCAATTCCATGATCAAGATCGCCTCTTTAAACGAAGTAGACGGCATTGTCACCGATTCCAAGCTGCCCGAAGCGGTGGAAGAAAAGTATCGGAAGGCGGGCGTCTCCATCCTCCGCAAAAGGCCATAATCAACACAAGTCCACAAAAGTCAAAATAAATCAAACAAAATCCTTGCTTATCCAACCTTGCCATACTATACTTGCTGTGCGATCACTGAAAAAAGAGAGCCGCGGTCTCCTCTTTTTTAGCGGTCGGTTCCATCATTTCAGCAAAAAACGCTGATTTTAAAGGAGAGGGTTGGATCATGCGGCTTGTTCAAAAATTTTCCCATTGGATTGCGAGCCTTGCGGCGCTGGCGATTTTCGGAAGCCTTGCCGTCTCCCCCGCGGTGGCAGAAGCGCCTTCCATGACGCTGGACAGCACGGAATTTGTACAGGGAGACGAGATTTCGGTCCGCTATACAGGCAGCAGCAAAAAGGACTGGATCGCAATTTATCAGAAAGGGCAGCAGCCCGGGGCGGGCGGTCCGCAGGCGACCGTGTACGAATACACCGAAAAAACCAGGCAGCCGGACGGCAGGATGGACTTTAAGGACCCGGATCGCGGAGATGTAAAGGCGCTGCCGCCCGGTGCATACGACATTTACCTGATGGAGGACGACGGATACAACATTCTGGCGCAAAGCGCCTTCGTAATCCGGGAGAACGGCGATCCCGGTCAGACTGACGCTTCTATCCGCACGGATAAAAGCAGCTACGGCCCTGGCGAGCGTCCGGTTTTCTCTTATACCGGCAGCAGCCATAACGACGCCTGGATCGGCATCTACACCGCCGGCGGAGATCATACGCCGCGCGACGGAAACCCTGCGCTGGTCTGGTCCTATACAAGGAATTAAGGCCAGCCCGACGGCTCGGCCACGCTGCAGGAAGCGTCGGCCGAGGGCATCACAACCATGGCGAAGCTTGCCGTGGGGGAATATTACGCTTATCTTTTTGCGGACGGAGGTTATACCATCGTGGCCGAGTGCAGATTTACCCTTTCTCCCCGTGAGCCGGCGCTTTGTCCCGCGCCGCGCCAGATCAGATATCACCACGCCGGCAAATACCGGGGCTATGCCGACGGCACCGTTGCCGTCACGCCGCCGGAAAACGCCGAGGGGCTTACGGGCTATCGGTTATACTGGGGCGACGCGGCCGGCCCTCTCCCGGAATATACCGGCATTCCGATTCCAGCCGACGACGCAGACGGGCAGACGATTCGCGAACTCAATGAAAACACCATGATTCCCTGCGGCGCGACCCGACTCTACGCCTTTGCGGTTTACGACGACAGCACAGAGTCTCCCGATGGGGTGTATACCGAGCTGAAAAAGGACGCCGCCGCGGTGGAGGAGCAGCCTCTCTACTCCTTCCAGGTGCTTTCAGACACCCATATAACGGCCGATTCCAACCATCTGCACAGCCAGCACCTGCGCATGGCGCTTGAGGATATCCGGAACACCGACCCGGACAGCGTCGGTATCTTCCATGTGGGGGACGTCACCGACAACGGTGAAGCGGCACAGTATATGGAATATAGCCGGGTCGTAAACAGCGTAAAGGACATCCCCTACATCTACTGCGTGCCCGGCAACCATGACCTGAGAAATCAGACCTATGATATGGCGTTGGAGCGCTTTTTGGAGAATACCAACGCGCCCTCCGGCTATTATTCCAAAAAGGTCGGAGACGCTACCTATATTTTCCTGACGTCGCAGGATCTCGACAACTGGGCGCTGGACCGCTCCTCCGCCCATCTGCGGAATGACCAGCTGGCTTTTTTGAAGGCCGAGCTGGCGAAGGCGGCCGATGGCATGAAGCCGATTTTTGTGTTTTTGCATCAGCCGCTGTACAACACCGTTTCCGGCTCTCTGCCCGGCCAGAACTGGCACGGAGTGGACAGAGACGCCGAACTCCGCGAGATATTGCGGCAGTATCCGCAGGTTGTCTTTTTCACGGGGCACACCCATTGGGAGCTGGACGCCAAAAGCGCCATGTATGCCGGAAAGGGTGTGGACGCCACCATGTTCAACGACGCGGCGGTAGGCTATCTCTGGACCGATGACGACACCGAAAAGGAAGGCGCGCAGGGCTTTTATGTCGAGGTTTATGCCGATCGGCTGCTGGTCAGGGGAAGAGATTTCGTGGCCGGGAAATGGGTTTCCGGCGCGCGGTTCATCGTTGATCTGAGCCAGAACATCAATGGACTCTCCGAACGGATTTCCGAGGATGAGACGCAGCTGCTCTCCCAAAAGGGGCAGATTGAAGCCCTGCTCAGGGACATCCGCTCTCTGCCGGAGGGTCGCGCGGCCGCATATGCGGCACAGGCGCAAAGGCTGATCGAGCTGCAAAAGCGTATAGAGGCGCTGGAGCCTCCGGCGGAGATAGAATCTCTGCCGGAGGCGGCCGATATCGGCATGGAGCATAAGGAGGCCGTAAACAGGGCATGGCAGATATTCAGCGGCTTTACCGACAGTCAGAAGGAGACTCTGGGAGCGGCGGCGCAAAAGCTGGCCGCGCTCAAAGCGGCTGTAGATAAGCTTGCTCCCGCCCTCCGCCGCGGCGACGTAGACATCGACGACTCCGTCACGGTTTCGGACGTCGTTGCTCTGCGCGGCCTCATCGTTGCGGGAAGTCAGACCGACGCCCAGCTCGCCGCCGGAGATTTGGACGGCAGCAAAACGCTTACGGTGGCTGATGTCGTAGCCCTCCGCAGTTATATCGTCGCCGGCGCGTTTGCATAACGCCCATTAGGGGAAAAGGCGAAAAGCGCCGAAACGAGGGCGCTGACAGGCGGCGAGGTTCGACCCCACCGGCGCAAGCCAAAAAGCCATTACAAAAAGCAAAAGGCGCTGTCCGGATAGACAGCGCCTTTTGCTTTTGCACATTTTTAATGAAAGGCAAGCCTCTCCCCTGTTTTAATCGGATAAAATTCGACCGGATGATTTTTCTTTCACGCTTGCGGAGATTTACATAAAGTGCTATAATGTAATTTGTATAATTATCTTTTCATCCAAAGCAGGCTGTTTTGGTATGCATGAAATCTCCCGCGCGGCAAATACTAACCCAAAGGGAGGTTTTACAGCTTATGAAACAACGAAACAGCCAATCAGAAAATAACGACGATTACATCGGAAACGCGCCCGACAATCCGGATCAGCCGGACGATCCGAACCAGAACGAGTCGGACGAGCCCGGCCTTTCCAAGGATGAGATCGGCGCGATCAAGGAAA
>UQRS01000071.1 GCA_900543525.1 uncultured Oscillospiraceae bacterium | reverse complement strand
GTAGCTTGAACAATTTTTATTCTTATTTTTGTCTAACTTTTTGGGGTCACTTCATTATCCTACATAGGGGCGCTTTGTCTATTGTCCGTTTTTACAGGGGCGGTTCATTTATCCAGTGGCGGCTTCTTTTTTATGAAAGCTTTTCGGTTTGTGCACGATCCTCTCCCACCGGGAACTCCACTGTAATCTCCGTCCCGGCACCCTCGCGGCTTCTCAAGAGGATTTCCGCCCCATGCCGACGGGCGATATGCTGCGCAATCGCAAGGCCGAGGCCGGTGCCCCCCGTCTCCTTCGAGCGGCTTTTGTCCACCCGGTAAAACCGTTCAAACACCCGTCGCTGATCCTTCTCCGGAATGCCGATCCCCGTGTCCGAAACGATCAGGCGCCCCGGCTCTACCCGGAGGGTGACGCTGCCGCCCGGCTTGTTGTACCGGATGGCATTGTCGGCGAGGTTATAGGCCAGCTCATCCAGCATGCTGCGGCTGCCGAGAACCTGAAACGACTCTCCTTCGACCGCCAGCTGCACTCCGTGCTTCTCGGCCTGGAGGACGAGCAGCCCCGCACAGTCCTGCGCAACCTCCAGCAGATCGACCGGCACGAAGGCCTCATGCTCCGGCATTTCATCCAGCTCCGACAGCCGGATGATATCGCTGATCAGGGTCAGAAGCCGGCCGGCCTCCTTATGAATCCTGGCGGCGAAGTTTTCTACATCCTCCGCCTTGGCCATGCCGTTCTCAATCATCTCCGCATAGCCGGAGATGGAGGTCAGTGGGGTTTTCAGCTCATGCGAGACATTGGCGGTAAAATCCTGCTTCATTTTTTCGATCTGCATTTTTTCGGTCACATCCAGCAAAAAGCAGATTACCCCCGTCTGCTGTTCGTCGATCCGGGCCGGGCCGGTCACCACCTGCAGGTCGCGGCCGGTGAGGCCGACCGTGACCGATACATTTTCTCCCCCGGCCGCGCGCTCCACAGCCTCCAGAATTTCGCGGTTGCGGATGAAATACAAAATATTCCGGCTGCCGCTCGCTTCCTGTCCGGCACAGCCCAGATACTCCTCCGCGCTGCGGTTGATCATCAACACCTGCCGGTCGCTGTCCAGAACAAGAAGCCCCTCCGACATACTCTCCATAATCGCGGAAAGCTTTTCCTGCTCGTCCGCCAGCGCCTTGAGCTGCCGGCGGTTTTCCGACCGCTGCGCTTGAATCTTTTCCACAAACGGGGCAAGCTCCGGATAGACCTTCTCCTCCTGCTCGGGGTCGATGTCGTCGATCGATTCAGCCAGACGGTTAATCGGCTGGATCAGGCTGCGGGTCAAAAAAACGGCCAGAAAGACCGAAAGCAGCAGCAGCCCGATAAACAGAACAATCAGCGCCCCATACGCGCCGCTGAGCACCTCCAGCGTGCCGGCCGCCTCGGAGGAGACGCGCAGCACCCGCCCGTCGTGCAGGCGGACGGCGACATAATACGCGTTGGCCATATCGGTTGTCGAGCGGCGGATCGCCTCTCCCACGCCGGTAGACAGCGCGGCGGAAACCTCCGGACGGTCGGCATGATTTTCCATCGCCGCCGCGTCGGCCACGCTGTCAAACAGCACCCGGCCGTCCGGCTCGATCAGCGTCACCCGCAGATTTTTTGAAAACCGGCGCAGCTCCTCCGGCTGATCGAGGGCGTCGTACGCCTGCACAATCAGGTCGGCGCTGTCGGCCAGATCGGCCTGCACCCTGGCCTGCAGGCGGCCGTTAAAGATAAAGATTGTGATCACGGCGGTCACAACCGCCGCCGCAAGGCCCATAAAAAACAGATGTCCGGTAATTTTTTCCTCCATAACCGTCCCTGCGCTTTCGCCGGCAAAAGCATCCTTTCTGCAGTCTGAGAAGAACAGCGCGCCGCCCCGGCAGGCAATATCCGAAAAAAACGGCTGCTGTCCGAAAAGTCGGCCGCCGGCCAGAAATCAGCCGCTGATTTTATATCCGACGTTCCGAACCGTCTTGATCAGTGCGCCGCAGCTGCCGAGCTTTTGCCGCAGCGTCTTGATATGCATGTCGACCGTCCGGCTCTCCCCTTCATAGTCGAAGCCCCATACCTTGTCCATGATTTTCTCCCGGCTGAGCACAATCTCCCTGTTCAGCATGAGGAATTTCAGCAGCTCGTACTCCTTGTAGGTCAGCGCGCACGGCACGCCGTCGGCCGTGACCGTGTGGGCAAGGTCGTCCAGCAAAATCCCCCCGACCGTATAAAGCGCGCTTTGCCCCGGCGCCTTGGCCGTACGGCGCAGCAGCGCCTTGATGCGGGAGATAAATTCCATCACGCCAAACGGCTTGGTTATGTAATCGTCGGCCCCGGTGTCGAGGCCGCGGACCTTATCCATCTCGGTCGTTTTGGCGGTCACCATCATGACCGGAAGCTCGGCCGTCTCGGCCTTCTCCCGCAGGGTGCGGAGGATGTGCAGCCCGTCCTCACCCGGCAGCATGATGTCCAGCAGCAAAAGTGCCGGACGCTCCCGCTCCAGCGCCGGATACAGCTCGGCCGCAGTGGAAAACTCCTCCACTTCAAAGCCGCTGTTGCGAAGGGCGTAGCTCTCCATCTCCCGGATGTCGGCGTCATCCTCCACGATATAAATTTTCATAAAAGCCGCCCTCCCTTTTCAAATATCTCCGGACGCCGAAACGGTCGGCGGCATTGCAAGCCTCCCGCCGTTTGGCCGGACAAAACATATTTATTTCTCCTTGCCGTGCTTTCCCGTGATCGAGAAAATCACCCAGCCGGCAATGTTCACGGCGTGGTCGCCGATCCGTTCAAAATATTTCGCCACCATCAAGAGGTCGATGGCCTGCTCACTCAGCGCGGCGTTCTCCCGGATCATGCCGACAATGTCATCCTTAACCCGGTTGAAGAGGCCGTCTACCACATCGTCGCTTTCACAAACCGACACCGCCAGCTCCTTGTCCTTGCGCACAAAGGCCTCCACGCTGCCGGTCACCATTTTAATGGTTGCCTCGGCCATTTTGGGCACGAGGTCGAGGTTCTCCGCCTGTCGGCGCCCGGCCATGGCCATGGCCAGCTCGGTGATGTCGGCCGCCTGATCTCCGATCCGTTCCATGTCGGTAATCATCTTGAGTGCGGCCGAGACCAGCCGCAGGTCGGAGGCCACCGGCTGCTCATGCAGCAGCAGCTTAAAGCAGCGCTGTTCAATATCCTTCTCCAGCTCGTCAATCTCGCTGTCAGCCTCAATCGCCAGCCCGGCCGCCGAGGCATCCCGCTCGGTCAGCGCCCGCGTGGCAAACCGGATCGCATCCTCGATCCGCGCACCCATACGGGTCAGCTCAATTCCCAGCTCCTCCAGCTGTTTGTCAAATCGGTTGCGCATTATCCAAACCTCCCGGTAATATAATCCTCGCACCGCTTATCTCTCGGCATGGAGAAGAGGGTGTCGGTTTCATTATACTCGACCATCTCGCCAAGCAGGAAAAAGGCGGTCTTGTCGGAGATCCGGGCAGCCTGCTGCATATTGTGGGTCACCATGACAATAGTATAACCCTTTTTCAGCTCGACCGCAAGATCCTCAATTTTCGAGGTCGAAATCGGGTCGAGGGCGCTGGTCGGCTCATCCAGCAGCAGCACCTCCGGCTCGACCGCAAGAGAGCGGGCGATACACAGCCTCTGCTGCTGTCCGCCCGAGAGGCCGAGCGCGCTCTTTTTCAGCCGATCCTTAACCTCGTCCCAGATGGCCGCGCTGCGCAGGGATTTCTCCACAATCTCGTCCAGCCGGATGCGGGAGCGGATGCCGTGCGTCCGCGGCCCGAAGGCGATATTGTCGTAAATGCTCATCGGGAAGGGATTGGGCTTCTGAAAGACCATGCCGACCCGTTTGCGCAGCAGATTGGTGTCATAGCCGCTGTAAATATCCTCCCCATCGAGGGTAATTTTCCCCGTGATGCGGCAGCCCTCCACCAGATCGTTCATCCGGTTCAGGCTTTTCAGCAGTGTGGATTTTCCGCAGCCGGACGGTCCGATAAAGGCCGTCACCTGATTGGGCTCGATTTCCAGATTTATGGTTTTGAGGGCATGAAAATTCCCGTAATAAAGATTTAAGTCCTGTATGCTGATTTTCGACATACCGGGTCACCTCCTGGTAATTTTTCGGGCGATCAGCGCCGAAAGCGTGTTGAGCGCCAGCACGACCAGCAGCGTTACCACCGCGGTCGCATAAGCCTCTCCGGTGTGCAGCGCCTCGCGGGAGAGCTGGTACATATGCACGGCCAGCGTCCGACCGGAGGAGAGCAGATTGTCCGGGATCTCGGCCACGGTGCCGGCCGTAAAAATCAGGGCGGCCGTCTCTCCGATGACGCGGCCGACCGCCAGGATCACACCGGCCAGAATGCCCGGTACGGCCGAGGGCAGCACAATCCTGAAAACCGTGCGCAGCCGGCCGGCGCCAAGGCCGAAGCTCCCCTCCCGGTAGGCGTCGGGCACCGACTGCAGCGCCTCCTCGGTCGTGCGCATGATGAGCGGCAGAATCATGATCGACATGGTCAGCGCGCCCGCCAGAATCGAGTAACCGAGGTGCATGGCCGTTACAAAAAAGATCATGCCGAAGATGCCGTACACGATCGACGGAATGCCCGACAGCGTCTCGGCCGTCATGCGGATGACCGAAACCAGCTTGTTGCCGCGGCCGGCATACTCCACCAGGTAAATTGCCGCGAAAATGCCGAGCGGCCCCGCAATCAACAGAGAAAGCACCGCCATAATCAGGGTGTTGACAATCGACGGCAGCATCGAAACGTTCTCCGACGTATAAGTAAGAGAGAAGAGGCTGGGTTTCAAATTCGGGATACCGTTTACCAGAATGTACACAATAATAAAGAGCAGCGCTGCCGCCGTAACGGCCGCCGCCAATATCACCAGAAGATGCAGCAATGCCGAGAGCGGCGACCGCTTATACTCGCGCAGCCGATCCCGCAGCGTCTTTTTGTTGATCATCCCGGCAGAGGCTCTGCCCGCTTCTCCCGAGCTGGAAACGGGCGGACTGTTTTTCCTGAGCAGTTCCATAGTATATAACCATACCTTTCCGGCCCAAACTTAGGGTTCAGGCCTTCTTGCGCCGCAGCACCGACAGCAGCAGATTGATCATCAGGATAAAAACAAACAGCACAACCGCCGTGGCGATCAGCGCCTCCCGGTGGAGGTCGGCGGCGTAGCCCATCTCCTGCACGATGTTGGCCGTGAGGGTGCGCACCCCCTTCAGCAGCCCCTTGGGCATACGGGGCTGGTTGCCGGCCACCATAACGACGGCCATGGTCTCCCCGATGGCGCGGCCGATGCCGAGGACGATGCCGGCCAGAATGCCCGATTTTGCGGCCGGAAGAGTCGCGAAAAAGACGCTCCGCTCATGGGTCGCGCCGAGCGCCAGCGCCCCCTCATAATAGCTGTCGGGCACCGCGCGGATGGCCGACTCGCTCACCTCGATAATGGTCGGCAGAATCATAATCCCCAGCAGGACCGAGGCGGTCAGGATGCTGCTGCCGTTGCCCCCGAAATGCTCCCGCACAAAGGGCACCAGCAGGGTCAGGCCGAAAAAGCCGTATATCACCGACGGAATCCCGGCCAGAAGCCCGACCGCAGGCTTTAAAAACCGGTAAATCCCCCGCGGACAGAACCGCGCCATGTATATGGCGGCAAGAAGCCCCAGCGGCACGCCGACCACAATCGCCCCCGCCGTAACATAAATACTGCCGAGAATCATCGGAAGGATCCCATAGCTGGCCGGCGTGTCGGTCGGCGCCCACTTTGTGCCGCCCAAAAAGTTGAAAAGTCCGATTTTCGCCATGGCCGGCACGCCGCTGACAAACAGGAAAACACAGATCAGCGCCACCGCGAGGACGCTTGCCAGCGCCGCGATAAAAAAGACCAGCCGCATGGCTCCTTCTTTAAACTTCTGCTTTGTCAAACTACCATTCATCCCTTCACACAAATCGAGCCGCCGAAACGGAAAAATCGGCGCACCGCCTCATACGGCGGGACGGATGGTTTTTCCGGATACGGCTTCGGGGCGACAGGTTCTCCTATCGCCCACGCTTCGGCCTTACGCTTTTGTGTATAAAAAATATGATGTACCGGCGGGGAGGAGGCGCTTCTGCAGCATGCGGCGGGGGGGCGCAAAGCCCTTATGTCCGCTTGCCGCGGGGAGGCTTCTCCCCCTCTCCCACCGGCGATTGGGAGGGCTTTATCCGCCGATCTCGTCCCAGGCTTCCGCCGCGCCTGTGAAGATTTTGGCGATCTGCTCTTTTGTCAGGTTTTCGGTCGGATTGTCCTTGTGGACGATAACCGCGATTCCGTCCATGGCAATTTTGGTTTCGGTCAGAGTCTCCTTCTCGCTGTCCTTCAGCGCACGGGAGGCCATACCGATGTCGCAGGTGCCTTCCTTCGCGGCATTGATGCCGGAGGAGGAGTCGTTGGTCTGAATTTCAATCGTCGCATTGGGGTTTACCGCGAGGTAAGCCTCCTTCAGCTTCTCCATCACGGGGGAGACCGAAGAGGAGCCCGCCACTACGATTTTGCCCGACGGCTTGCTCCCGGCATAGGCCGAGCCGCCATCCAGCGTAACGCAACCGGCGTCAGCGACTATTTTTTGTCCGTCGGTGCTTAAGATATAGTCGACAAAATCCTGTGCAACCGCCGAAAGGTTGTCCTTGGTTGCGATGTTGAAGGGGCGGGAGAGGACGTAGCTGCCATCCTTGATCGCCGCCGCCGATGGCGTCACGCCGCCGACCTTCACAGCCTTGACCGTGTTGTTCAGCGAACCGAGAGAAATGTACCCGATGGCGTACTCGTTGCCGACAACGCTGCTCATGACCGCCTGGGTGCCGTCGATGATGACCGCCTCATCGGTGGTGTTATCGGTCTTTTTCCCATCCGCGTCCTTGGTCTGCACACCGGTCAGCTCGATAAAGGCGTCCCGCGTGCCCGAACCCTCTTCACGGGAGATTACCGTGATCGACTTTGTCGCGTCAAATTTTGTGCCGGCCGCACTGCCGGCAGAGCCGGCTCCCGACCCGGTCGAAGCAGTATCGCCGCCGTTCTGACATGCGGCCAAACAAAACACCATGGCCATAACCAGAAAAATTGCTGTTATTTTTTTCATACTTTTTCTCCTCACTTTCCGGCATTATCATAATCGGTATTTGTAAAATCATGAACAGAAGGTTTGTAAAATCGGTGTAAAGCCGGCCATCCTCCAAAAAATCTTTTGCCGGAATCCTTGCTCTACGCACAGAGTTTTGCAAACTGCCAGCATATTTTTTATTACGGAGCAAAGCGGAGTAACAAAAAATCTTTTGCCGGAATCCTTGCTCTACGCACAGAGTTTTTCAAACTGCCAGCTTATTTTTTATTATGCGCAGCTTTGGGGCATATTTGTCCCGCCCGGCCGGATATATTTATATGAGACAAACGCCGCTTTTCTCACATATGCCGATGCACCAAATTTTCGCAAAGCTCCCGGGGCGAAAGGAAATCCCCCAAAAGCTCCGGTAAGCAAAACGCCTCTTTCCTTAACCATTCTGCACATCTTACCGAAAAAAGGAGGCCGCTCCTTGAAAAACAAGTTGTTTTTAAAAAATGCCGCCACCCTCACCCTGACCTCCTTCATCATCCGGGGGATTGGCATTCTCTTCCGCATTTATATGGCGGCGCAGCTCGGCGCCGAAGGCATGGGACTGTACCAGCTGGTATTTTCGATCTACACCCTTGCGGCGGCGGCCGGATCCGGCCTCCCGGCGGCGGTCACAGCCAAAATATCCTCCATCCAAAACGACCGCAGCCGCCTGCGGCCGCTGCTTTTTGCCATGCTTGCGGCCGCCGGTGTGCTGAGTCTTTCGGGCGTCACCTTCTTTTTTGGAGCCGACGCCATTGCAGGCCTGCTGATCGCCGACGCGAGAACCGCCCTCTCCCTCAAAATTCTCTGCTTCAGCCTGCCGTTTATGGGCATGTCGGCCTGCATGCGCGGGTATTTCATCGCTGAGCACAACACCATCATCCCCTCCGCGGCGCAGATTTTTGAACAGCTTGTCCGCATCGGCGTCATCGTCGGCCTGCTGACCCTTTTCGGCAGCGCCGATCTGGAGACGGCCTGCGCCGCCGTTCTGTTCGGAGACAGCGTGGCAGAATTCTGCTCCTTTTTGTTTTTCCTGATTTCCATGTCGGTTTCCATCCGCAAGAAGCCGGCCGGCGGAAGGCTCTCCTCCTATCGGAGGGAGATGGTGGCCGCCTCCGCTCCGATCACCGGCAGCCGGTACCTGTCCACCCTGCTCCACTCGGCCGAAAACATGATTATTCCCGCCTGCCTCGCGGCCGGGATCGCCAGTCCGGAGGCGGCCGTGTCGGAGTTCGGGATGCTCAAGGGCATGGCCATGCCGCTGCTTTTCTTCCCGGCCTCCTTCCTGGGGGCACTGTCCACCCTTCTCCTCCCTGAGATTTCGGAAGCCGCAGCCTCCGGCAACCGGCAGAAGGTAAAAAGCGCCGCCGCCGGCGCGATCGGCATCACCCTGACCGCCTCCATCCCCATCATGGCCATTTTCTGGAGCTTCGGAGGGGAGATCGCCCTGCTGGTCTACGGCAGCGCGGGGGTCGGAAAAATTATGGTCGCGCTCGCGCCCATCGTGCCTTTTATGTATCTGGAAAGCGTCTGCGACGGAATCCTTAAAGGTCTGACCCAGCAAAAGCATTCCCTGCTCTATAACGTCATCGACTCGTCGGCGCGGATCGCGGCTATTTTTCTGTTTGTCCCGAAATATGGCATGACCGGCTTTTTGTGGATCATGATTTTCAGCAATATCTTTACCTCCTCCATGAATATCCGCCGGCTGCTCAAGGTGGCCGGACTGCGGCTGCCGCTTTGGCGGTTTGTCTTTCTGCCGCTGATGCTGGCCGGCGCGGGCGTCGGGCTCTCCCGGCTGCTCTGCCGCCCGCTCCCGGCCGGATGGCTCTCTCTCGGAGGCCGGATTTTTGTAACCGCCGGCGTCTACCTCGGGCTGACCCTCCTGCTTTGCAGGAAGCGGGGCGGCCCCAGCATCCTTTGGAAAATGTAGCAGCAAAAAAGGCCGCGTATAAAAAACCTGAAGGGGATACCGAAAAACCGGTATCCCCTTTCTATATAAAAAGGGCAGGCGGTACCAAACCTATCTCCCTTATCACCAGTTTATGAACCCGCGCCGGTTTGGTGCCAGACCTATTTGCTGTTTTTCAGCTTCCGGCGGATAAACATCTTTCGAAAATCGGTGGCATTGAAGGGAATGATGGGGTAAAAATAGCCCTTCCCGGTAAAGGTCTCGGTGCAGATCAGGGAAATGAGCATGAGAATCGCCCCGCCCAAAAGGCCCCACAGCCCAAAAAGCTGGGTCAAAATCAGCATCAGCACACGGAAGAATTTAAAAGCGTACCCCATTTCAAAGCTGGGCTGCGCATAGCTGGAGATGGCGACAAAGGCCATATACAGGATGATCTCCGCCGCGAACCAGCCCGACTGTATGGCGAAATCCGACAGCAGCAGACCGCCGATAATGCCCATCGCGTTGGACATCATGTTCGGCGTATTGGTAGAGGCCAGCCGCAGCGTGTCAATGACCAGCTCAAGCAGCAAAAACTGTGCCAGAACCGGCATGACAACCGGCTCGACAATTTTGATAAACTCAAACGATGGAGGAATCAGCTCCTCGTGATTCAGCAGATAGAGGAATATCGGGGGCAGAAACACGGTCATCAGACTGATCAGGATCCGGGCAATTTTCAGATAGCTGCTGGTAAGCGGCGGAAAATAATAATCGTCGGCCTCCTTCATAAAATCCGCAAAGCAAACCGGCAGGATCATCACGCTCGGGCTGTTATCTATCACCACCGCGATCCGTCCCTCCATCACACAGGCGGCGGTGTAATCGGGCCGTTCGCTGAACTTGACCTTTGGGAAGGGATTGATCCAGTGATAGTCCACCGCCGCCTCACAAATGGCCTCCTGCGTCATGGAGACGCTGTCGACCCGGATGGACTGCAGCTTTTTGCGGACCTTCTCCACCTCCTGCGGGTGCGCCAGACCGTCGATATAGACCAGCGCGACATCCACCCTGGACATGCCCCCGACCTGCATGTGCTGCACCCGGAGGGCGCAGTCCCGGATCCGGCGGCGAATCATGGCGGTGTTCATGACCAGCGTTTCTACAAATCCGTCGCGCGAGCCGCGGAGCACCTTCTCCTTCTCGGGCGGCTCGACCCCCCGCATGGGATAGGTTCTCGCGTCCACCAGAAGGCCGTCCGGCATCCCGTCAATCAGAATCAGCGTCTGCCCCGAAAGGACCCCGGTAATCATTTTGTCCACATCCGGTTCGACGTCCGCCTCTACATAAGGCATAAACCGTTGGGCAAACTGATCCATGTCGGGCGTGGTTTGCAGCTGGTCGGCCGTCAGCCCGATCAAAAACTGCAGAACCTTCTCAAACACGCCGTCCTTCATAAACCCGTCCACAAAGTAGAAGGAGGCCGGCCGCTCGCCAATGACAATATCTCTCGCAACCAGGTCAAAGCTTTCATCCGGATGAAGCTGACCGCGGATAATCTCCCGATCCTCTGCCTGTCTGCCGGTAAGCTGCATAAGGGTACCATCCTCTCATAAGAAATCCTACCGGTAGTATGCCTCCGCAAAGCGGCGCTATGCATGTGTATGGCGCCGGATATTTTATCCCGTACAGGTTGCAAAAGGAAATGCGGTATTATTTGTATATAACGCCCGTTATTCTTTA
>UQRS01000070.1 GCA_900543525.1 uncultured Oscillospiraceae bacterium | reverse complement strand
GAACCAAAGTTTTATCAAGGCTTTGGCGTTTGAACTTTACGTTCAAACGCTCTGCTTGCTTTCGTTGCTATCTTTGCATAAGCGTTTGCGGGTTCCCCCTTGCGGTTCTTATTTTTGTATCAGCTCTTTCTTGCTGCGTTTGCGCATTTCTGTACGGACAGAAATGGGGCGCCTCCGCGGCATGAGCGGAAAGGTTAGATTTTGCAGGAAGTTGGATAGAGAAAGCCACCCCCCGCACCCCCCAGCGCAAAGGCTTACGGCTTGCTGAGTGTTAAACCCTTGATCGGCCTTTGCCAGGCGTTTCGCCGAGCGGACAAAGCAGTGCTCAGCCCGCCTCCCGAAGGCTGCTGCCCAGCACGTCGGAAACGTCGGTGATGGTGACAAAGGCGGCCGGATCGGCCTCCGCAATCAGGCGCTTCATACGGGAAATCTGGAACCGGTTAATCACAAAATAAATCATGGTTTTTGAAGACTCGGAGTGATAGCCCTCCGCTTCCATCAGGGTGATGCCGCGGCCGAAGGCCTCCGACAGGGTGTCGGCGACCGCCTGCCTTTGCTCGGTAATGATGATGGCTGACTTGGCCTTATCCAGACCTTCGACGATGAAGTCCACCGTCTTGATCCCGACGGCATAGGTCACGATGGAGTAGAGCGGAAGAATCCAGCTTTGTAGCGCGATGCCGACTACGATGTACAAAAGGGCGTTATAGATCATGACAAAGGTGCCGACCGTAAGGCCGAGACGCCGGGCAAAGATGACGGCCATGACCTCCACTCCGTCGATGGCGCCGCCAAAACGGATGGTGGTACCGCTGCCGATGCCGGAGATCAGACCGCCGAAGATGGCGCAGAGTACCAGGTCGGTGCCCGCAAAGGGGGAAGCGGTGGTAACATCAATCGGCAGCACGTAGGTGATGAGGTAGGATGCCGCCGAATAAATCAGAATGGCAAAAAGGGAATAGACCGTAAAGCCAAACCCCTGCTTCTTGGCGCCGAATATGAAAAAGGGCGTGTTCAGCACAATCAGAAAAAACGAGAGGGACAGCCAGTCGGGCGTAAGCTGCCACAGCAGCATGGAGGTACCCGACAGCCCGCTGTCATACAGATGCACCGGGGCGAGGAAAAGCGTAACGCCGATGGCGTTGGTGATGCCGGCGAAAAAGAGAAACAGAAAATTTCTCAGCCGGAGTTTTTTGAGTTCTTCTTTGAATTGCATGAGAACACACCTATTTTTGTAAAATTTTTTATGTAATAACCGTCCCCTCTGTCCGTGATCGGCGGAGGAAATGACGGATATTGCAGTATATGCGGCCGGCCGGTTGGCGATCCGGTGGCTGACCGGCTGCGATGGCAGGCCGGTTGGTGCGAAGGCTGCCCGGCAAGCCGTCCGATTGCCGCAAGCGCTAGAATGGGCATGCGCCTCCATTTTATAAAGGAGCGGCGGCCGGATGGCCGACCGGATGATTGGATGAGTGGGCGACCGGACGACCGGGCGACCGGACGAGCGGATGAGTGGGCGACCGGACGAGCGGATGAGTGGGCGACCGGACATCCTTTCGGATAGTCTGCCGGACGGTCTGCCTGCCTGTCTGCCGCATGACCGACTGAACAGCCGGGAGAGTAGGCGGACAAGCGGCCTTTGTTTGCAAAAAATCCGGATTGCGGTTTCCCGCAGTCCGGATTTGCGTCATTGCAAAGTATGAAGTTTTTTAAGATCGGCCGAGCCATCGCTCGGAAAAGCAGCCAAGAAGAAGCAGAAGAGCAGCTTATTCCCGTTCCGGTTTGTGGTCGCTCTTTTCCGCCTTCTCCGGCAGAGAAGATTTCTCCTGCCCGGCGGCCGAGGGTTCGGGCAGCTTTTCCACCAGAACATCCTCAATCCGGCGCTCATCAATCGACTGCACCGTGAAACGGTAGCCGCAGATTTCAATAGCGGGATGTTCATCCTCGCCCGGGATGCGGCCCAGCTCGTTCATAATCAGGCCGCCGATGGTGTCATATTCCCCTTCCGGGAGGGTGATATCCAGCGCCTCATCCACTTCCTCAATATCCATTGTGCCGTCGATGTGGAAGGTGGTTTCGTTGACGCGGGTCAGCTCCTCCTCCTCATTATCATATTCATCCTGAATATTGCCGACGATGGATTCGATCAGATCCTCAATCGTGACGATGCCGGCCGTGCCGCCGTATTCATCCGAGACGATGACCATTTGCAGCTTCTGCGCCGTCATTTCGGCAAAGAGGTCGCCGCAGCGCTTGGTTTCCGGCACGAAGTGGGCGCGGCGCATGTATTTTTCAAGCGGGGTGTCTGGCACCGGCTTGCCGACAAACTGGAGGAGATCCTTGACATTCAGAATGCCGACAATATCGTCGAGATCCTCCCGATATACCGGGATGCGGGAAAGCCCCTGTTCCATCGAAAGCTTCAGCACATCTTCAATAGAGTCCTCAAGCTCGACCGCCTCAATATCCGTGCGGTGGGTCATTACGTCGGCCGCGGAAATGTCGTCAAACTCAAACACATTGTTGATCATTTCCTTCTGGCTTTCCTCAATAACGCCCTTTTCCTCCCCCGCGTCGACCATCAGACGGATTTCCTCCTCCGTGACGACGTCCCCTTCGGCGTGCGGGTCGAAGCCGAGCGCCCGTACCACGAGGTTGGTCGTGCCCGAGAGCAGCCATACGACCGGCCGCATCAGCCGGTTGATAAAGAGCAGCACGCCCGCAACCTTGAGAGAGACAGCCTCACTCCGCTGCATGGCGATGCGCTTGGGGACAAGCTCGCCCAGAACGAGCGAGAAGAAGGAGATAATCAGCGTGACCAGCACCAGCGACAGGCCGCTGATAAAGGCGTAGCCGCTTCCTCCCGTGATGTGGAAGAGGCCGGCCAGTTCAGCCGCCAGCGGGTCGGAAAAATTCTCCGCCGCGGAGGCCGAGGTTAAGAATCCGGCCAGGGTTACGCCCACCTGAATGGTGGATAAGAAGCGGGCCGAGTCGGCCGTCAGGGTCAGCAGCAGCCGGGCGCGTTTGTTGCCCTCCTCCGCCATGTGGCGGAGCTTGTTCTCGTTTAAAGAGATGATGGCAATCTCGCTCATGGCGAAGAATGCGTTGACAAGGATGAGTGCGAAGAGCAGAATCAGCTTGAAAATCAAATTACCGGGTCCAGGGTCGTCCATGGATCGTTGACTCCTTATTATAAAATTTAATGCGGCGGTTTCCATAAAAATGGTAAAACTTCCAGCATTCTTATTCTATATAATACCCGGATAAACGGGATTTGTCAATCCCCGCTTGTCCGCCCCAGCGGGAGGGGGTGCAGATTCGTCCATGACAAACCCGCGGCAAAGCCCGGCTGCCGCCCCGCCGGATCTGCTAAAAAAGCCGGGAACAGGGCAATTTGGCTGCTGTCCTGTTCCCAGCCTTTTAAAAAAACGATATCTCTCAAAAATTACTCCCCATCCATGGCATCGAGCGCCTCGCTCACGGTGTCGAGAGGACTCTGCCCCGGGGCGATCCGTACCGAGAGGTAGGGCTTCTGCCCGGCGTTGAGCATGGCGCGCCCCTTCATCGCGGCGCAGACCTTGCCGGCCGATTCATCCAGGCGGGAGAGGTAGAGCAGCATGCAGCGCTCCTTCTCGACCACCTCGGTGATGCCGTGGACGGCCGCACGGTTGCGCAGCAGCGCTACATCGATCAGGCCGAGGACGGCCGCCGGCGGATCTCCAAACCGGTCGATCAGCTCGTCGACCACGTCGTCGGCATCCTCTGCCGTGCGGATGTCGGCAATCCGGCGGTAGATTCCCAGCCGGTGAGAGAGGGTGGGAATGTACTTCTCCGGAATATGGGCGGGCACCCGCAGATCCACCGTGCACTCGGCCTCAGGCGCGGTCTCCAGCCCCTTCTCCTCGTTCACCGCGTCCGAGAGAAGCTTCAGGTACATGTCGTAGCCGACCGCTTCCATCTGGCCGTGCTGCTCCCCGCCGAGGATGTTGCCGGCGCCCCGGATCTCCAGATCGCGCATGGCGATTTTGAAGCCCGAGCCGAACTCGGTGTATTCCCGCACCGCCTCCAGCCGCTTGGTGGCGATGTCGGAGAGCGCCTTGCCCTTGCGGTAGCAGAGGTAGGCGTAGGCCCGGCGGGTAGAGCGCCCGACCCGTCCGCGGAGCTGATGCAGCTGAGCCAGCCCCATCCGGTCGGCGTCCTCGATAATCAGAGTGTTGGCGTTTTGCACGTCAATGCCGGTTTCGATAATGGTCGTGCAGACCAGCAGGTCAATCTCATGCTCAAGAAGCCGCTCCCACACGCGGGAAAGCTCCTCCTCACTCATCTGGCCGTGGGCGACCGCGATGCGGCAGTCGGGCAGCAGGATGTTCAGCCGGGCGGCAGTGGCGTCGATGCTCTCCACCCGGTTGTGGAGGTAGTAGACCTGTCCGCCCCGGCGCAGCTCCTTCTGAATCGCGTCCAAAAGAATGCCGTTGTCCTGCTCCAGCACATAGGTCTGCACCGGGAAGCGGTCGCCGGGCGCCTCGTCAATAGAGGACATGTCCCGCAGCCCCGACATGGCCATGTTGAGGGTGCGGGGAATCGGCGTGGCCGAGAGGGTCAGCACATCTATGTGCGGGTACCGCTCCTTGAGCTTTTCCTTCTGCGCGACGCCGAACCGCTGCTCCTCATCCACAATCACAAGGCCGAGGTCCTTGAACTCGACATCTTTGGAGATCAGGCGGTGGGTGCCGATCAGCAGGTCGACGTTGCCGCAGCGGACGGCCTTGATGGTTTTCTCCTGCTGAGAGGGGGAGCGGAAGCGGGAGAGCAGGTCGACGCTGACCGGCAGGCCGTCCATCCGGCGGAGCGCCGTCTGATAATGCTGCCAGGCAAGGATGGTGGTCGGCACAAGGATGGCGCACTGCTTGCCGTCGGCGATGCATTTGAAGGCGGCGCGCAGAGCTACCTCGGTTTTGCCGAAGCCGACGTCGCCGCAGAGCAGACGATCCATCGGCACCGGCCGCTCCATATCCTGCTTGATTTCGGCGGCGCAGCGAAGCTGATCCTCCGTCTCGGCATACTCGAACCGGCGCTCGAAGTCGTTTTGCATGTCGGTGTCGGGAGAGAATGCATAGCCCGGCTCGTTCATCCGTTTGGCATAGAGGGCGATCAGCTCCTTGGCCATGACCTTGACCGCCTTTTTTACCCGCGACTTGGTTTTTTGCCACTGCTCGCCGCCCAGCTTGTGGAGGCGGACATGCCCCTCCTCGGTTGCGGCGCCGATGTATTTGGAGACGAGGTCAAGCTGGGTGACCGGGACAAAAAGCACGTCCTTTCCGGCATAGCGGATGCGGATGTAATCCTTGGTGATGCCGCCGGCCGTGATCTGCTCGATCCCCTCGAACACGCCGATGCCGTGTGCGGCGTGCACGACATAGTCGCCGTTTTTCAGCTCCTCGATCGAGCCGATCTCTTTAGCGTTTTTCTTGCGCTTGCCGCGGAATTTTGCAAGCTTGTTCCCGCCCCGCCCCTGAGAGTAGAGGGTGAACCCCAGCTCGGGCAGCTCGAAGCCGGCCGACAGCCCCCCGGGACAGACATAGACCCCCGATTCTGCGCCGAAGGGCACCTCAGTCGCATAGGTTGCCGGAATGCCGTTTCGCCGCAGCTCCTCACTCAGCAGGACGGCAGCCTTTTCTCCTCCGGCCAGCACGACGCTGACCTGGCGGCCGTTTTCGGTCGAGAGGTCCTCGCACAGAACCTCCAACGCGCCGCCCCAGAGGGAGAACTGCTTGAGGTTGAAGCCGACGGTCGCGCGGATCGGCAGATCGTAGCTGCCGCCGGGAAAATTCTCCATAAACAGCGCGCCCCCCTGCTCGAAGCGAGAGAACAATCCGCCAAGATCCAGCGAAAACTCAGTGTTCCCCTCCCACAGGCAGCCGTCGGCAAGCAGGGCGGTGACATCCTCCCCCTGCTGCCAGAGGGCGTTCTGCATCTTTTCCTTTACCCGGGCGGTTTCGCTCACGAAGAGGAGGGCGTCCTCGGCATAGTCGAAGAGGGTCGCCGGCCGGTCATAAACATAGCGCAGATAGCGGTCGTCCGCCACCCCGACGCCCGACCGCAGCGCGTCAATGTCGGCGCAGAGCCGCTCCCTTGCCTTGTCGGGGAGCTTTTTGTTTTGGTGGAGGAGCGCCTCTATCCGGTCGGCCAGCGCGTCGTACCCGCCGTAGACGATTTCGGCCGCGGGGGTGACCCGGACGGCCTCCAGCGCCTCCCGCCGGCGCTGGCTTTCGGGCTCAAACTCGGCCATCGAGTCGATCTCGTCTCCCCAGAACTCCATCCGGACGGGGAAGGCGGCCTGCGGCGGAAAGAGGTCGAGAATCCCTCCGCGCAGCGCGAACTGGCCGGGGCCGTCAACCTGCTCCGCCCTTGTGTAGCCCGCGCGGAGGAGGCGGTCGACCGCCTCCTCCACCGAAAGGACGTCTCCGGGGCGAAGGGTAAAGCTGCGGGTATACAGCTCGTGGGGCGGTAGGGTGTACTGCGCCGCGGCGGCCGCCGAGCAGAGCACAACGCCGTAATCCCCCTCCAGCATGGCGGAGAGGGTGGAAAGCCGTCTTTGTTCATATTCACGCGAGCGGGTGGCGATGCTGCGGAAGGTAAAATCCCGCTCGGGATAGACCTGCGCCGGAATGTCCAGTGCCGCCAGATCCTCCGACAGGCGGGTGGCCTCCCCCTCCTCCGACGCGACGACGAGGGCGGTGCGGCCGGTGTCGCGGACGAGGGTGGCGATCAGCAGCGCCTTGTGAATATGTGAAAGGCCGCTGAGCGCAGCCGGCAGGCGGCCGTTTTCGACCGCGGCCTTCACCGTGCGATAGTCGCGGAGGTTTTTCATCCAGAAAATCGGAAAGTCCATCATACACCTCAAACTTTACTTGCTGTACAGATTCATGGCGCGGTCAATCTCCCCCTGCGCGATCAGAGAGGCAGCCTTCACCGCCGCGTCCAGCGCGGACGAAAGCGGCTCGGCCTCCTCCTTTTTAAAGCGGGAGAGTACCCAGTCGGCCAGGTCATAGTCGGGGGAGGGCTTGGCGCCGACCCCGATTTTCACCCGGGGAAAGGCGTCCGAGCCGCAGAGGTAAAAGATGCTTTTCAGCCCGTTGTGACCGCCGTCGCTGCCCTTGCGGCGGATGCGGATCCGCCCGACGTCGAGGGAGATGTCGTCGAACAGCAAAATCACCTGCTCGGGCGGCAGCTTGTAAAAGGCGGCGAGATCGCGCACCGCCTCCCCCGAATTGTTCATGTAGGTCTGCGGCTTGGCCAGCAGAACCCGGCGGTCCCCGATGGTGCAGTCGCCGTAGAGCGCCTTGTATTTCAGCTTTGTCAGCCGGCAGCCGCAGCTTTCCGCCAGCCGGTCGATCGCCATGAAGCCGGCGTTGTGGCGGGTATTCTCGTATTGCAGGCCGGGGTTGCCCAGCCCGACGATCAGGGCGTCAAAACTGCCGGAAAATTCTTTCTTTCTTTTTAAAAACATACGGTCAGATTTCCTTTGCTTTTTTATTTCGGTACGAAAAACGGTCGAGCCGGTCGGAGGGGGAGGACAGGCCGCCCTTTCGGATTACTTTGCGCACAGGGTAACCGCCGTGCCGGAGGCGGTCACCATCAGCATGCCGTTGTTCGCGCCGAGCACCTCATAATCAATATCCACGCCGAGAACGGCGTCGGCGCCGACTGCGGCGGCACGCTGGGTCATCTCGGCCAGAGCGGCCTCTCTGGCCCGGATCAGCTCTTCCTCATAATCGTTGGAGCGGCCGCCGAAAAAGTTGGACATGCCGGCCATAAAATCCTTGACGAAATTGACGCCGGCGATCACCTCGCCGCAGACGATGCCGCGGTACTCGGCGATGCTTTTCCCCTCGACCGAGGGGGTGGTGGTCACGATCATAAAAACTCCCCTTTCCGCATTCCGGCGTTAAGAAACCGGAATACGCAGACATGGCCGAAGGGCAGGGAGAGTCCCCTTTTCCCGTCGGCCGGATCAGCAGTATCAATAAAGGCAAAGCGGGCATGGTATCCCGCTTGTTTTATCCATTGTATCATATTTTTGAAGGACGGTAAATATGAAACTTTACTTTTTTCGCAGACCGGCTTATAATATCGTGGTAACGCGTTTTCGCGTTAGGCTTTCGGGCGGCAAACTTCCGAGTGCTAAGGTTCGCGCCCCCGTCAGCTTACGGTCAGTTCGCAAAATCCTGACCTAAAAGAAAACTACGAAAGAAGGAAACAAAATCATGAAGCAATCTACCAAGGCGGTCGTGCGCGGCGCGCTGATCGCCGCCATCTACGCCGCACTCACCTATGTCGCCGGAGCAGTTGGGCTGGCCTACGGCCAGATTCAGTTCCGCTTTTCGGAGGCGCTGACCATCCTGCCGGTATTCACATCGGCGGCGATCCCGGGGCTTTCGGTCGGCTGTCTCCTCAGCAATCTGGCGAGTCCTTATCCGCTCGACCTTATCTGCGGGACGGCGGCGACCCTGCTTGCGGCCATATGCACCCGGCTGTTGCGGAAGGTAAAGCTCTGCGGCCTGCCGATTCTGGCACCGCTGCCGCCGGTCGTTTTCAACGCGCTGATCGTCGGGGCGGAGATTGCCTTTACCGCCGACACCGGCTTTTCTCTGCCGGCCTTTTTCCTGGCTGCGCTGGAGGTCGGGCTGGGCGAACTGGTGGTTTGCTATCTGCTGGGGCTGCCGCTCTATCTTGCGATTGAACGGTCGGGCGCGAAAGATTATATGTTCTCATAAAAAAAGAGGGATTTGCGTGATCGGGACAGGCGCCCTGGTCAACGCGGCAGCCGTCCTGGCCGGAGGCGGACTGGGTTTATTGATAAAATCGGCGCTGCGCCCCCGCTTTTCGGATATTTTGATGAAGGCAAACGGCCTCGCCGTTTTCTTTATCGGGGCGGCCGGGGCGATGTCCGGCCTGCTCCTTGTGGGGGAGGATGGACGCCTTTCCTCCGGCAGTCCGCTTTTGCTCATCTGCGCGCTGACGCTGGGCGGCCTGCTCGGTGAGTGGGTGCGGATTGAGGATCGGATGGAGCAGCTCGGCAATTTTCTGCAAAAGAAGATGGGAAGGCTCGGCGGCCGCTTTTCCGAGGGGTTTGTGACCAACACGCTGGTGATCTGCGTCGGTGCGATGGCGGTGGTCGGCGCGTTCAATGACGGCCTGCTCGGCGACCCCACCCTCCTCTATACCAAGGCGCTGCTGGACGGGGTCATTTCGATGGTGTTCGCCGGAACGCTGGGCGTCGGCGTGCTGTTTGCCGCGCTTCCGCTCGGGATTTATCAGGGGGCGCTGACCATAGCCGCCCGGCTGATCGCCCCGCTTGTCAGCGACGCGCTGCTGGCCGACCTCTCGCTGGTGGGATCGGTGCTGGTTTTTGCCATTGGGATCAACCTGACCTTCGGAAAACGGATCAAGGCCGGCAATCTCCTGCCGGCGCTGCTGATTCCGCCGGTCTGGCACGGCATCTCCGCTCTGCTCGGGTGAGAGGAAGCCTTTCGCCGCACGGAGTTATAATAGGCCGCGGCTGCGGAGACTTCTGCGGCGGCTCGTATGCCGGACGGGTCAGATAAGACTGCATAAGGTCGTTTCTGCCGCAAAGTTTTTTATAAAGCTTTTTTTGTAAATCCGGAAATTTCGGCAGCCCTGCGTTTTTTCGCAGGGCTGCTTTTTTTCTGCGGGTGGGCTTATTTCTCCGGCTGAGGCCGCATAGCGCCTTTCCCCAAAACGGGAACGCCGGCGCCGGAAACGAAGGCCTGTCGAAAAAAATGGGGAGCCGTCGCAAAGGCGTTATTTCAGCATATACTGCACGTCGTCCAGAATATCGCTGACCGCGCGGGCGGCTTTTCCGGCGCTTTTTTTCAGATTCTTTTTGTTCTTCATCATCGAGCCGCCGACAGCGGCCACCACCATGCCGGCGGCCAGTCCCGTGCCGACACCCTTGACAAAATTCATACCGTTATGATGCACTGCAAAACCCTCCTTTTTTAAAAAAATAATGTATGGCCGCGCGCCTTTTCGCGCGATTCCACACAATTATTTTTTCAGATTGCCGCCGCTTTATTTGTAAAAATAATTGGGAGAAAAAATGATAATCTTAAAAAACGCGGGGAAAAATAAGGGCAACGCTGTGCCGGAAAAGAGGAGCAAAACCCCGATTTTTCCGACGCGAAAAGGGTCAAACGATTTGGAGGAGATGCGGTATGGATTTTAAAAAGGGCAACTGGAATCGGACAATCGACGTGCGGGATTTTATCAACCTGAATTACACCCCCTATACCGGGGACGACAGCTTTCTTGCCCCGCCGACCGAGCGCACGGCCGCCTTGTGGAGGAAGGTGACCGACCTTCTGGCCGAGGAGAAAAAGGCCGGCGGCGTGCTCGACATCGACAACCACCGGATTTCGACCATCACGGCGCACCCGGCCGGCTATATCGACAAAGAGCTGGAGCAGATCGTCGGTCTGCAGACCGACGCGCCGCTTCGCCGCGCCGTCATCCCCTTCGGCGGCATCCGCATGTCCGAAGAGGCGCTCAATATGTACGGCTATACGCTCGATCCCCAGGTAAAGGAGATCTTCACCAAATACAGAAAAACGCATAACGACGGCGTTTATTCGGCCTATACGCCCGAAATGCGCGCGGCGCGTTCGGCGCATATTCTCACGGGTCTGCCCGACACCTACGGCCGCGGCCGTATCGTCGGGGATTACCGCCGCGTGGCGCTTTACGGCGTCGATTATCTCATCCGCAAGAAGGAAGCGGACAAGCTGGCGATGGACGGGGACATGGTTCCCGATAAGGTACGCGACAGG
>UQRS01000069.1 GCA_900543525.1 uncultured Oscillospiraceae bacterium | reverse complement strand
GAGTGGAATGAAAAGGAGCGATAACCATGCATAAACTGAAAGACGTACACGGTAAAGAGAGGGCGGAATACATAGCGATTCTCGCACTGCTCCCCTTCTTTTTGCTGTTCCAGTGGCTGGGGAGAAGCCTCAAATGCCTCTCCGGCAGAAGCCGTCAGCTGACGGCAAGCGTTCTGTGCGCGGTGCTGATCCTGAGCATCGTGCCCATAACCGCCTTTGCCGACAACGCAAAGCTTACGGTGATTACGGAATTCCGCGTCGGCCAAAACAAAATCAATGTTGAAAACACCAGCAACGATTTCTGGGCTTACGGCACGGACGACACGGTGACCGCGACCAATGTCGAGTCGCTGCCGGAAAGCGGCTGGACCTGGGCGATTCAGTCGAACCTCTCGACCGCGGAGTATGCTATAAAGCTGAACAACTATAACGGTTCTTATATTATAGAAAGCAGCATCCAATTACGGTCGAGCAACAAATGTAAGCTGGATCTGGAGCTTTCCGGAAACAATACCGTAACCGCTCCCAATTACGGCCTGCGGCTGGGCACCTGCGACATTTATCTGCATGGTGACGGAAATCTTAAAATGGATGTAACCGAAACCAGAAAGGCGTTCGAAGCGCACTCCCTTGTCGTTGACCTTTCGCCGAAGAGCAGGATGGATATTACCAGCTCGAGCACTGAGGATTTCGGTACGGAGGGAATCGGCGCTTCATCGGACTTTACGCTTCAAAACGGCACGGTCAGTATAGACACCTCCAGCTCCGGAGGAATGTATGATTACGGCGCGACAGGCATTTCGGCCGCCAGTGTTACCGTAAACGGCGGTTCTTTGACCGTTTCATCCAGCTCGAGCGGAAACGGCATTTCTTACGGAATCCGCGGTGCGGCCAAGCACAACGATGAAAAAAACGTCTGGGAGTATCCGGCCAACGTCTATTTCGGCGGCGGTTCTGTTGAAATCTCGGCCGGTACGAAGGCGACCGACACGCTCTATCCCCCGACAACAGCCGAGGGCTTTAAGCTTTGGGCGGGCAGCGCTTCGGATAAATCTGACAGAGCCGCCTATGACCCGGCCAAGTTCGACAGCTATCTTTACTATACGACCGAGCATATTCACTGCCGCTGCGGCGCGACCGCCAATCATGAAAAGAGCGGCACCTGCTCGAGCTACAGGGCGGATACCTATCAGCCGTGGAGCGACCCGACCTCCCTGCCACACAGCTTTACCAACTATTATCTGACGACCGACGTCGTTTTGGATGAGACCTGGGAGATGAATCGTGAGATGAATCTCTGCCTCAATGGGCACAGCATCACCGCGGCCGGAGATTTTGACGTCATCGCCCTCACGCAGACGCTCACCCTGTCCGACTGCTCCGAGCCGGACAAACAGGGGAAAATCACCCACGTCAAAGGAAAGACGGGCAGCGGCATCAATACGGGAGATGACAGCCGTTATATGACCAAATTGATCATGTACGGCGGTAACATTACCGGAAACACCGCGGAAAACGGCGCCGGCATTTACTGCGGGACAAGGGCCGGTGTCACTCTAAACGGCGGCAGCATTACAAATAATATAGCCACAGAAAACGGCGGCGGCATTTACTGCGAGGGCGACATGAACCTCAACGGCGGTAATATTACCGGCAACAGCGCAAAGCTCGGCGGCGGTCTCTACACGGCCAAGGGAAGCCAAGCGGACAGCAAATATGACTTTGTGAGGCTCATGGGCGTCAACATCTCTGAAAACACCGCCACAGAAAAAGGCGGCGGCATTTACGCCACATATTGTGTTGCGCTGCGCGGCTATGAGAATTATATCGACGATCCGTACGGCATCCCGAAGTGCAGCGCCACGGTGCTGAACAACACCTCCGGCCTCGATGGCGATAAAAAGAAGGACAACGCCTCCTTCGCCGCCGGACAGTATCTGTGCATATACAACACCTTCAAGGGCGGCAACGTTTCTCTGAACTTCACGGGAGAGGGTACGAAGGTTGCAATCTCCTGCCCCTTTTTGACCGATACCCTGTGGTTGAATGAGCTTATACTGGGCAGCATTCACTGTGACGATCCAAAGTATACGCCCGTACTCGACCGTGCGAGCAACTCGCTCGTGCTTCGCACGTCGCTCAAATCCCTTTCTGCAAGCGATTTTGAGTTCACACCGCCGCAAGGAAATCTTGTATACGACGGCACTCCGAAGACGGCGGCCGTCAGGGCAAAATCCGGAATCGCCTGCGGCGAAATCACCGTAAAATATTATGATAAAAACGGTGTGCAGGTAAGCACGCCGATCAATGCCGGGACCTATACCGTCCTGATCGACGTGGCGGAGAACGACACCTATGCCGCGCTGGAGGATGCCGGTAGCGACGGCTGGACCTTTACCATTGCGCAAAAGGAGGTTGACGCCTCCCAGATTACGGTTACCGGCATTTCGGGAGATTACATCTACGACGGCACAGCGCTGGAGCCCACTCCCAACGTCACGGTTGACAACCGCACGCTTAATCGGGGCGAGGATTATGACGTAATCTACGAAAACAACACGGCGATCGGACGCGCCACGGTGACCATAACGCTGAAGGACAATTACAGCGGCAGCTGCAATGTAGAGTTCAGAATATCCTACGGTCACGCCTCCGAGCTCATGTACAGCATGCCCGAGGCAAATCAAAACGGCTGGTACCGCGGCGACGTGACAATCACCGCGAAGAACGGCTTCACAATCGGAGAGACGCCGCAAAGCTTCTCTGACACGCTGACCCTCTCGGGCGAAACGGCAAGAGGCGGCAAGCAGGTTTTCCTGAAGGCTGCGGACGGCAAGGTCTACTGCGGGGTTCTGCAATACAAAATCGACACCACAGTGCCGACCGACCTGGCCGTGCAGTATAACGAGAACGGCTTCAAGAGCCTCCTCAACAAGCTGACCTTCGGCCTGTTCTTCAAAGATACCGTAAAGGTCGAGGCGAAGGCTACGGATGCGCTCAGCGGCGTGGATGAGATCCTCTACTATGCCGCCGACAGCGAGGTGGCGGAGCCTGAAAGCATCTCCGACTGGCAGAAGAGCCTCAGCGTTGCACCGGGCAGCAAAAAGCTGATTTATGTAAAAGTGACGGACAAGGCCGGAAACAGCGTCATCGCGCTGGATCAGGGGATTATCGTCTACAGCGACAGTGCCGTGACGCCCGCAGAAGCAAAATTTGATCTGAAAGCCGAAAACAGCGCGGACATTTCCTTTACGCTGAATTTGAACGGCAACACCTTCCGTGAGGTCAAAAACGGCGACACACCCCTGGTAAGCGGCGCCGACTACACCGTATCGGGCAACACCGTCACGGTTTCAAAGGCATACTTCGCCCGCTTTGCCACCGGCACAATCCAAACCCTCACCTTTGTATTCAATCCGCTCGGCGAGGAGGGAGAGGCGGCAGCCACTGCCTCTGCCACGATCGCCATTACCGACTCGACCCATCGCCACAACGCCGTAAAGCACGAGGCGAAAGCGGCAACCTGCACAGCGGACGGAAACAGAGAATATTATACCTGCACCGGCTGCGAGGGGCTTTTCCTGGACGCCGACTGCACGCAGATCACCTCTCTGGCGGAGACGGTGCTGCCCGCGCTCCGGCATGAGGGCGCGCTACTGACCGCCGCCAAAGCGGGAGACTGCCTGAACGGCGGCAACCTGGCCTATTGGTACTGCGAGGCATGCGGCAGCTATTTTGCCGACGAGAACGGCACGCTGAATCCGGATAAGACCTATGCCGACAAGCAGTCCTTTGAGAAGCCGGCGCCCGGGCACGACTGGACCGCATGGAGCGTCACCACTCCCGCCACCTTTACCGGCGCGGGCGAGGAGGCGCGCAGCTGCACCCGCTGCCAGGAGCAGGAGACCCGGGTGCTGCCGCAGCTTGTCCCGGCCGTTGTCAAGGAAACGGAGGGCGACTTCAAGCAGATGGAGGATACCGCGCTCCGCTTCAGCTGCAACATGCCGCTTGACAAAAACGCGGTCATTACGGTCGATGGAAAGGCGCTGACCACCGCCTCCTACCGTTTGGAGGGGGAGAACGCGCTCACGCTGCTTGGCGATTACCTGAACACCCTTGCGGTGGGCAGCCACACGATCGCGATTCAGACGGCGGACGGAACGGCACAGACAACCTTTACCGCAGCTGCGGCCGCAAGTGAATCGGAGACGAGTTCCGGAACAAGCTCCGGCACAGCGTCGGAGAGTTCTGGGACAGGCGCGAACGGCAGCACCACCTCTGACGATAAGAGTGCTGGCGCCTCCGCAGTGAGCGGCTCGTCCGGAGGAAAGACCGAGCCCGAAGCCTTCCCGAAAACCGGCGACAGCAGCAACCCCGCACTGTGGATTGCGCTGTTGTTTGTCAGCGGCGGCGTCCTGGCCGGCATAACCGTTGTGCAAAAGAAGAAAACGCACTCTGCAAAATAACCGAAACCCTTTAAAAAGCGAGGAGCCGGCAAACGGTTCCTCGCTTTTTTTGTTTTGCCTATCTTTTGGAAGATAGGCAGCCGCCTTTCCCTCTGCCCTCCCCCGCCGTTCGGCGGAAAGCGGAGCGCAGCCTTAAAAAACGGCAGCGTGAAAAAGAGCGCCGCCGCCCTCTCCCTCTGCCCTTTCGCTCCGGCCAAAAGGGCAATAAAAAGCGATCGTTCCGCCACCTTTTGTCCAGGGCATTGACGAGGTTAAGGCTTGTGGAGGGCTTTGCCGGAACTCCCCCCCTTTTTTTCGTTTTTCCAAAAAAATGGCGGCAGGCTCACTATTTTAAAAAAACAGCGGCAGACTCCAAAAGCTTCTTGCCGGAGTCTGCCGTCTTTTACTTGCTGCTGGGACTGTTTATTTTACCGAGCGCTTCTTTTTCGCGGCCGTCACTGCGATGGCGCCGCCGCTGAGGAGCAGAAGCGCAGCCACCGGCAGGAGATTGCCTGCATCCCCGGTTTTCGGGAAGCTCGGCTCGTCGGCAGGAAGCCGCTTTATCACGGTGTCCGCCTCGGTGATCTCCATCGTTGCCGCCGCGTCGGCATAGTACCTGCCGCAACCTGCGCAGCGCCAATATTCGGAATTGCCGTCAGCCTCTTTCGTTGCGGCGGCTGCGGGCGTGTGCGCGAGGTCGGTATGATTATCCGGGGCAATATCCCCGTATTTTTCGCCGCAGACCGCGCAGACTGCCCTCTCTGTGCAGGAGGCCTTGCCGCCGTGGCAATTTTCTGTTTCAGCCCCCGCCGTGCAGCCCTCCGCCTTGCAGCGGCGCGTATGCGTTCCCTCACCGTCGGCCGTCCACGCACCCCACGTGTGCGTAAGGCTTGCCGCTGTGATCTCGCGTCCGCAGGCGTCACAGTTTACCGGCGTGGTGCAGTCTCCGTCATCCTGACCGCTGTGGGCGGTTTTGGTATCGGTGACGGTACAGCCGCTGTTCTGGCAGATGTGCCAGTGGCCAGTCTCATCCTCCTGCCAGGCGCCCGTAAAATCGTGCGCCTTTGCCGGAATCATCACGACCTCGCTGTGATAAATGCAGCGGACCGGCGTTGTGCAGTCTCCATCATCCTGCGCCGCAGTATGGCCGTCGTGAATCGTCACGGTCAATTTGGTCTCGTTGCCTGCCTCGTCGGTCACAACAATCTCCTGCGCCTTTTTATCCGGAGAAAGGACAAACTGACCGTTTTTATCGAGGTCAATCTGCACCCCGTTCACCGTAACCGTACCCAAATATTTTTCCCGAATCGTCACGGTCTGCGCCTCGCAATAGATGCCGTCGGCCTCTACTCCCGAAATTACGGGAGCGGTTTTGTCCAGGACAATCCCCTGCGAACAGATGTAACGGATATTCTGCGCAGCATCCGTCAGCCGGCCGCAGATGATACACTCCTGATCGGGACTGATGTGGAAGGCCTTCGTGTATTCCGTAAAGCTTTGACCCGCAAGCTCCGCTTCGGCAAGCGCCTTTTCGGAGAGCAGATATTCGATCTTGACCGTTTCGCCGCTGTTATCCTCGGCAGTTATGGTCACCTTCTGGGTCTCTTTGAAAAAGAGGCCGAAGGTGATGTTATTTAGAAACTCGCGCCATTCGCTTTTGTCAACGGTGATTTTTCCGCTCGGCTTTTCGATGTCCGCCCACTGCGCCGTAAGCGTGATACGCGCCACAGCGTCGTCCTTCGCAAGGTCGGCGTAGGTTGTCTCGCCGGTCACGTTAGTGTCGCCGCACATCCAGCCCAGGAATTTCCACCCTGCTCTCGCCGGGTCCAAAACACCCTCCAGCACCCGATCCGACGTCCTTTATCACCCCATTCTCAGCGAAAGACGCCATAGGCATCAGGCACAGCACCATACACAGGGCAAGGAAAATGCTTAAAATCCGCTTTTTCATTTCATTCCCGCCATAACCGTTGTGAAGTATTGGACAGTTGCTGTTCAAGGCAGGCCGGGGCCGCCCGGGAGGTCACTCCGACTCCTCCCGTCCGGTTTCCCCCGCTGCCATTTTTACCTAATCCAGCGCGAGGATGGTAACACGATAATTGCTGGCTTTCAAATCCGTGTCCTGAATCAGCAGCCTGTTGTATGCGAACTGCAGGGTGATGTCCTCCGTCGCCGCCGTGTATATCGTGTTATAGGCTACGGTCAGCCTGCTCGTCATTCCCTCGGCCGACGAATTCACATAAGTTTGCGTCGCAAACATGCAGCTGGAAGAGTCGTACCCATCTATGAGAGATACCCCGTAAGTGCAATTTGCCTTTTTCGCCGCGACAGAGGCCGTTCCGCTGAACACCAGGCTGTAGGAATGCCCCTTTTGCAATGTGATCGTTTTATCGGAAGCGTTATAAGTAATGCAATTGCCTTTGCTTGTTTTCACATCGAAGGTAAGCGGCGCGTCCCATGCAATACTGTAAGAATCTCCGCTGGCCATGAAATATCCGGCGCATACGCCATTCTTACCGTCGCTGCCCGGGGCGCCTTTCTCGCCCTGGGCACCTTTTTCGCCCTGAGCGCCCTTCTCGCCCTGGGCACCTTTTTCGCCCGGGTCGCCTTTTTCGCCCTGAGCACCCTTTTCACCCGGATCGCCCTTTTCACCCGGATCGCCCTTTTCACCCGGATCGCCTTTCTCGCCCGGATCGCCCTTTTCGCCCGGGTCGCCCTTTTCACCCGGATCGCCTTTCTCACCTTTTAGGAGGGAGAGGTCATAGAGGTTGAACCACACCGTGCCGTCGACATACCGCCACTGGAGTGTGTTTTCATCTACCCGAAACTCCGGCGTTTTGCCGTCGGCTCCATCGGTACCGTCGGTTCCGTTTACACCGGCAGGCCCCCGGATGTCGGAGATTGCAATCAGATTCTGCCACGCCTCATCCGAATAGCGCCACTGAATATACTCTGTATCTTTTCTTACCTCGATCGTCTTTCCGTCTACGCCATCCTTGCCGTCAGTGCCGTCGACACCATCCTTACCATCTACACCATCCTTGCCGTCGACACCATCCTTGCCGTCGACACCATCCTTGCCGTCGACACCATCCTTGCCGTCAGTGCCTTCGAGCAGAGACAGGTCATAGAGATTCAGCCAGATTTCATCCCCGGCATATTGCCACTGCAGCGTATTTTCCTCTACCCTGAATTTCGGCGTTTTTCCATCTGTGCCGTTTGCACCGTCTTTTCCGCCCGGCCCGGTAATATCCGAAAGCGCAATCAGATTCTGCCACGCACCGTCCTCCTGCCGCCACTGAATATATGCATCCGAAATCCGAATCTCGACAGAACGGCCGTCCGTGCCATCCTTGCCATCGGCGCCATCTTTACCGTCCGTGCCATCCTTGCCATCGAGGCCGTCCGTGCCATCAGTGCCATTTACGCCCGAAAGCGCCGCCAGAGAGACAAGGTCTTTCCACTCCTCATCCGCGTAGCGCCACTGCACAAAGGTATCGGTTTTTCTGATCTCTACCGTCTTACCATCAAGGCCGTCCTTGCCGTCGACGCCATTCTTTCCATCCAGGCCATCTTTACCATTTGTGCCGTTCTTTCCATCGAGGCCGTCTTTACCGTTGAGACCATCTTTACCATCAGTACCATTTGCGCCATTGAGGCCGTTATCTCCATTCTCACCGTCCGTACCGTTCTTGCCGTCGGCGCCGTTTTCACCGGTTTCGGCCAACGCGGCTCTCAGCTCCTCTATTTTCACAAGGTCGTGCCAGGTATCATCCTGACCGTATTTCCACTGAATTGCCGTGCCGTTGTTCCGCACGTCCAGAAGCTCGGCAGAGGCGGTAGTCACCTCCTCACTGCGGCACCCGGCGGAAAACAGGATGCAAAATGTCAAAAGCATGCAGATGAATCCCATGCTTATTTTTTTCATTTTCTGTACCTCCTTCAGATCATCGGCGCAAAAACCGAAAACAGCTTGAATCCCCTGAAAATCGCAGCTTTCCGGTGCAGCGGCAAGCCTCTTCAAGGTGCTGCGTTTTGTCATCATCGGCTTTTCTACCTTTCCAAAAATAAACGATCGTTTATTCAAATAAAGCATAACACAGATCGGCCGAAAAATCAACCGTCTCTTTTCCTCTCGTGTATAATATGAGTGTGCGGCGCCCCCTGTGTTAAAAGCCTCCCTTCCGCCGCGCGGATTTATGAAATGCAAGGAGAAGCGTAGGCCGCACAGCACCGCGTGTTCCTTTTCTTGAAGAGGACAAAAAAGCACCGCGCCGCGGGGCAAACTGCCCAGCAAGGCGGTGCTGTGTTTGGCTTTTAACGCCGACCTCTCGGAGGCAGACAGGCAGCCTGACGAGGCAAAAGCCTCCGGCCGCAAGGTGGTGGAGAATATCGGCGGCCCAGTCTTGGTTCGGCGCCGTTTTTTGTTACGTCAGCGGTTTACCGCTGAACACGGGGAAAATATTGAACTCGCCATAATCCCGGATATGCTCCGCCTGCCGCAGTGCCTCCATATCCGCGTCGGAGATGGCAAAATCAAGGTTGGCATTACTTGCCATATGCGCGGGATTGGCGGTTTTCGGCAGCGCGACAGTGTCCAGCTGAATCGCATATCGGATGCAGAGCTGCGCGGCAGAAACGCCGTACTTCTCCGCCATTTTTGCAATCGCCGGATTTTTCAGCGCCTCCCCGTGCGCGATGGGAGAATAGGCCTCCACCTGAATGCCCTCGGCTTTGCAGAACTCCACCAGCTCGAGGTCGGTGTTGCCGATATGCAGCAGAATCTGGTTGACCATCGGCCTTACGCGGCAGGAACCGAGCAGGTTTTCCAGATCATCCTTCAAAAAGTTAGAGACCCCGATCACCTTGACCTTGCCGGCCGCCTGTGCGTCCTCCAGCGCGCGCCAGACCTCTTTGTTTTCCTTAAAATAGCGCTTTTCCACACGGAACTCGTTCCACGGCTGAGGCGAGTGGATAATCATCTGATCGAGATAGTCAAGCCCCATTTTCTCCAGCGTTTCGTCAATGGATCTTGCCGCCGCGTCATAGGTTTTCAGCTCTGCCGCAACCTTGCTGGCGACAAACAGCGCCTCCTGCGGGAGGCCGCAGGTGCGCACGCCCTCGCCGACGCCGCGCTCGTTTCCGTAAGCCTGCGCCGTGTCAATCAGGCGATAGCCCAGCTTTACGGCCGCGCGCACCGCCTGCGCCGCCGCATCCTCCGCAATAAACCATGTGCCGAGTCCCAATTTGGGAATCTGGACGCCGTTTTCCAGCGTGTAGGTTTCCTTCAAAATCATGGCAATTTCTCCTTTACAGCTTTGCATATTCCTCGTCCAAGACCGGCTCGCACCACTCGTTCCTGCAATCCTCACCGGGAACCTCTATCGCGATATGGCTGAACCAGCTGTCCTTTTTCGCACCGTGCCAGTGCTTGACATTTGCGGGAATCATGATAACGCTGCCCTCCTGCAGGCTGACGGCCTCCCTGCCCTCCTCCTGATACCAGCCCTCGCCGGCGGTGCAGATCAGGAGCTGCCCGCCGCCCTTTACGGCGTGGTGGATATGCCAGTTGTTGCGACAGCCCGGCTCAAAAGTGACGTTGGCGGCAAAGAGATCTCCCTTCGGGTCGGTCAGCGGATTCAGAAAGGAGTTTCCGATAAAATACTTTGCAAAGGCCGTGTTGTCCTCTCCGGTGCCGAACATGTTGCTTTTTCAAATGCTTCCCTGTTTTCGTATTTCATGATAAAAACCTCCTGCAGATGATGATTGATCGGTCATGCCGTCAGCCCAAAGGCGAAGCGGCCTTCGCCGCAGAGCTGCCCTGCACTATTGACAGACCGGCCGTTTGACGGTATGGCGTTTTTGATTTTCATGTATATTCTACAACTTGAAGTGCGCTTTAAGTCAAGGGGTGGAAAAAATTTTTTAAAGGATTCAGCCATGCCCTTTACAGACCGGAAAACCGCAAAGCCGCCGAGCGTCACGGCCTCGACTCTGCGCGATTATGGCAGAGAGGGGCTGCCGCCTTTTTTTCGGAGCGCTCCCCGGCGGCGTCCCGCATGTTTTTAGGGGTTGAATTTTGAATGACTTCAGGTCATCGGGTGCATGAAAAAGGCCGGAAATGCAAAAAAATACACGCTCTGCCCTTTACGACCGAACGCGTCTTTTTTTAAGCCGGCGGGCAGCACAGTCCAACTCCCATCAATTAAACATCCCGCTCGTCCAGTATCCACTCTTTTGCCGGTTCAATGCCGTCGAAAAATTTGATTGCAAATCCGTGTCCGTATAACAGCTTTTTTAGTTTTCTGCAAGAGGAGCCGTCCGCTCCTACAAAGGCAACGCGCATAAATCGTTTGCCGGGGGTTATGAGTGCATTGGTTATCTCTGAAATCAATTCTTCCGTGATCATCGTTT
>UQRS01000068.1 GCA_900543525.1 uncultured Oscillospiraceae bacterium | reverse complement strand
GTAATAAAAATAACAGGATTTTCGCAAATCCAAATATTTTAACATAAGAGGTTTTTCCGGATTTTGTTTGGACAACCACATACATTCATACCGGTAAAGCCCGCAAAGGAATTATTATTTTCTTGCTGTAAAAATTTGGAACAAAATCGGAAAAAAGGAGCGGAAAGCCTCTCTGCCGGCGCGGCAAATGAAGGAGAGAAGTGGGTCTTGAAAAGCTGTAAAAAGGCTATTTTGAAAAACCACAAAAATTCTGTTTTTAAAGAGGGTTTTGTGCTTTACCGCAACTATAAAAAGGATGTGACTTCTGCAATTTAGAGAAGTCACACCCTTTTTTAATTTTTTGTGCATCGGGGAGGCGGTCGGTCCATCGGCGGTGCATCGCTTTTTATAATTTGAATTCAAAAAGCTTTGCGTATGGCCATTTTATGCACTGCCAAAAATTTCTCATCCGGCGAAAAGTTTCCGCACGGTCAAGGTGTTTATTCCGCTTCTGAAAACATGTCCTTGCCAACGCCGCAGAGCGGGCAGACAAAATCCTCCGGAATATCCTCCCATTTTGTGCCGGGAGCAATTCCGTTATCCGGATCGCCGGCCGCCTCATCATACACGTAGCCGCAGACATCGCAAACGTATTTCTTCATGGTTTTTAACTCCTTTCAAATTTCTATCCCTATTTTACCCATTTTTATCCTTTTCAAAGGGGTGGTTTGCTTTTTTATGGAAAAGATTTTGCGGGGGAAAATCAGCCCGGAATCAGGCAGTCCCCGCCACTTTCTTCAAATAGAAAAGGCCGGCTGGACCATTTCGGATTCAGCCGGCCTTTTTTGTAACTGCTGCCTACCGGCGGGGCAGGATTTTATTTGACATAGTCCCTCGACCGGTCGACGTAGGAGGTGTGGAGAATCTCATGCGCCTTGTGGCTGCCGGGCTTCTCCAGATACTCGTCGTACAGCTTTTTGATCATCGGGTTCTCATGCGACTTGCGCACCGGGTTGGCCGCGTCGTCGGCATACAGGGCGGCTGCACGCAGCCCCTTCAGGTCGACAAAGCTGCGAACCGACGCGGGCTGAATCGGCTGACCGCCGCCGTTGACGCAGCCGCCGGGGCAACCCATAACCTCGATAAAGGTGTAGTCGGCCTCGCCGTTCTTCACCTTCAGAAGGAGGTCGTTGGCCGCCTCCATTCCGCTGACAACGGCAACCTTGACGTCCAGGCCGGCCACATTGAGGGCGGCTTCTTTGACCGAATCGGTGCCGCGAACCGCCGCGAACTCCAAATTGTCGAGCGGCTTGCCCTCCAGCGTTTCCACCGCCGTGCGGAGAGCAGCCTCCATCACGCCGCCGGTTGCGCCGAAGATGACGCCGGCGCCAGAGGCCTCGCCCAGAGGATTGTCGAACGCCTCATCCGGGAGGAGGTTGAAGTTGATGTGCGCGCGGTCGATCATGCGGGCCAGCTCACGGGTGGTGAGGGCGATGTCGACATCCGGCACGCCTGCGGCGTTCTGATCCTCACGCCCGACCTCGAACTTCTTGGCGGTGCAGGGCATGATGGCAACGCTGACGATATCCTCCGGCTTCAGGTTGTTTTGCTCGGCGTACCAGGTTTTGAGAACCGCGCCGAACATCTGCTGCGGAGATTTGCAGGTCGAAAGATTGGGGATCATATCGGGATGATACTGCTCGCAGAAACGGATCCAGCCGGGCGAGCAGGAGGTGATCATCGGCAGCACACCGCCGTTCTGTACCCGCTCAAGCAGCTCGTTCGCCTCCTCCATGATCGTGAGGTCGGCCGAGTAGTCGGTGTCGAACACCTTGTCAAATCCCAATCGGCGGAGGGCGGCGACCATCTTTCCGGTTACGATGCTGCCGATCGGCATGCCGAAGCTCTCGCCCAGCGTGACGCGGATAGAGGGCGCGGTCTGCACAATGACCGTCTTTTTCGGGTCGGCCAGCGCGGCGTAAACCTTATCGGTGTCATCCTTCTCATACAGCGCGCCGGTCGGGCAGTTGACGATGCACTGTCCGCAGGAGATGCAGGCCATCTCATTCAGCGGCTTGCCGAAGGGCGAGCCGACGCTGCTGTCAAAGCCGCGGTCATTGGCACCGATGACGGCGACATGCTGAGCTTTACAAGCGGCAACGCAGCGGCGGCAGAGGATACATTTGTTGTTGTCGCGAACCATGTGCGGTGCGCTGTAGTCAATCTCAAACTGCTGCCTAGTGCCGTCAAACTCGGCCTCGTCGTCGATGCCGAAGTCGTAGCAGAGCTTCTGCAGCTCGCAGCTGCCGCTCCGCACGCAGGAGAGACATTTGCGGTCGTGGTTGGAGAGGATCAGCTTCAGGGTGTTCTGGCGAGCCTTCTGCACCCGCAGTGAGTTGGTGGTAACCTCCATGCCCTCGGATACCGGATATACGCAGGAAGCGACCAGTGTACGGGCGCCCTTGACTTCAACCACGCAGATGCGGCAGGCGCCGATCTCGTTCATATTTTTCATATGACAGAGGGTCGGAATTTCAATTCCAAGCTCTCGCGCGGCTTCCAGAATGGTGTAATTTTCCGGCACGCTGAGGGGCATGCCGTTGATTTTGATGTTAACCATATTCATTGTTGGCATACTCCTTTTCTTACTTTTTCACGATGGCGGAGAATTTACACTTCTCGAAGCAGGCTCCGCACTTGATACATTTATCCTGCATAATGGTATGCGGCTGCTTGACAGCGCCGTCGATCGCGCCGACCGGGCACTGACGCATACAAGCGGTACACATCTTACACTTATCCTGGTCGATATGGTAGGAGACCAGCTTTTTGCAGACGCCGGCCGGGCAGCGCTTCTCCTTCACGTGGGCCTCATACTCGTCGCGGAAGTACCGTAGCGTGGAGAGCACCGGGTTGGGCGCGGTCTGTCCCAGGCCGCAGAGGGCGTTATCCTTGATGTAGTAGCAAAGCTCCTCCATCCGGTCGATATCCTCCATCGTGCCGTTGCCGTTGGTGATCTTGGTCAGCAGCTCGAGCAGGCGCTTTGTGCCGATCCGGCAGGGGGTGCACTTTCCGCAGGACTCGTCCACGGTGAACTCGAGGAAGAACTTGGCGATGTCGACCATGCAGTTGTCCTCGTCCATGACGATCAGTCCGCCCGAGCCCATCATCGAGCCGATGGCGATCAGGTTGTCATAGTCGATCGGCGTGTCGATAAGGCTGGCCGGAATGCAGCCGCCGGAAGGACCGCCGGTCTGCGCCGCCTTGAACTTCTTGCCGTTCGGAATGCCGCCGCCGATATCCTCGATAATATGGCGGAGGGTGGTGCCCATCGGAATCTCCACCAGACCGGTGTTCTTGATCTTTCCGCCGAGGGCGAAAACCTTGGTTCCCTTGGATTTTTCGGTACCCATGGAGGCGAACCATTCCGGCCCGTTCAAAATGATCTGCGGAATGTTGGCATAGGTTTCAACGTTGTTGAGAATGCTCGGCTTGCCGAAGAGACCCTTCTCCGCCGGGAAGGGAGGGCGCGGCCGCGGCTCGCCGCGGTGTCCTTCGATGGAGGTCATGAGAGCGGTTTCCTCACCACAGACGAAGGCGCCGGCACCCAGCCGGATGTCAAGGTCAAAGTCAAAGCCGGAGTTGAATATGTTCTTGCCCAGCAGGCCGTACTCCCGCGCCTGCTGAATCGCAATGCGCAGACGGTTAACGGCGATCGGATACTCCGCCCGGACATAGATATAGCCCTGGTTGGCGCCGATGGCGTAACCGGCGATGGCCATTGCTTCGATCACGGCGTGAGGATCTCCCTCCAGCACAGAACGATCCATAAAGGCGCCCGGGTCGCCCTCATCCGCGTTGCAGCAGACGTACTTCTGATCGGCGTCGGGGACAATGTTGCGGGCGAGCTGCCATTTCCGGCCGGTCGGGAAGCCGGCGCCTCCGCGGCCGCGGAGGCCGGAATCCAGCACGATCTGGATGACCTGCTCCGGCGTGTACTCGGTAAGACATTTTGCCAGTGCGGCATAGCCGTCAAAGGCGATGTATTCATCAATAATCTCCGGATTGATCACGCCGCAGTTGCGCAGCGCCACACGCTTTTGGGATTTATAGAAGGCGGTGTCATTCAGAGATTTGACGTTGTCATCCTCGGTCACCGTCTCAGAGTAGAGCAGGCGCTTGACGATACGGCCCTTGAGCAGATGCTCGTCGACGATCTCCTTGACATCCTCGACCTTGACCATGCTGTAGAAGCTGCCTTCCGGATAGACGATGACGATCGGCCCTAAGGCGCAGAGGCCGAAGCAACCGGTGCGGACGACGTTGACTTCATCCTCCAGGCCGACGGCTTTGATCTCATCCTTAAAAGCCTCGATAATTTTGGGGCTGTCTGAGGAGGTACATCCGGTACCGCCGCATACGAGCACTTGGGAACGATACATTGATACTCCTCCTTATTTGGTATAGGCACCGATGGTCTGCTTCTCGACCACGCGGCCATTGACGATGTGTTCGGTCACGATGCCGGGTACCTTATCGGGCGACATCTTGACATAAGTGACCTTTTCTTTTCCGGGGACGTAAACCTCGACAACCGGCTCAAACTGGCAGACGCCGATGCAGCCGGTCTGGGTTACGATGACGTTCGAGAGTCCGCGGGCGTTAATCTCCTCCACAAAGGCGTTCAGAACCGGGCGGGCGCCGGCGGCGATGCCGCAGGTCGCCATACCGACGACGATGCGGATATCCTCCGAATTGTCGCCGCGCACGTTGACCGAAGCTCTGGCCCTGTCGCGGATGGCTTTCAGTTCTTCGATGGATTTCATGGCTTAACCTCCAATGATCTTTTATATACGGTTATGTTGATGTATACAGCTGTGCGAGATTTTCCGCAAGATAGTCCCGGATCCAGGCGCCAACCTCCGGCGTGTCGAGCGGGACATCCTCCAGCATGGAGCGGAGCTCCCGCGTGTCCAGCGTAAAGCTTTTGCCTCCCCTTGCCCGGTGGTAGACAAAGTCGAGGCCGGGGTTCATCTGGATCAGGGCGGATACCGTCCCCTCCATATCGCCGATCGGCATGCGGTCGACATTGGACAGCACAAAGGTTGCGGTCACCTTCGTTCCGCGTCCCGGCTCCGACTCGATCGAGAAATGACCGCCCGCCATCTCCGCCGCCATTTTGAACAGCGGAATGCCAAGGCCGACCTTACGGGTTGTACGAGTGGTGCAGAAGGGGTCGGTTACCCGCTCTGCAAATTCTCTCGACATGCCCTTGCCGTTGTCGGTGACCGAAATGGTCAGAAGATCGGCGGCCGGCTCCTCCACCGTGTCGATGGAGATCAGAGTCGCGCCGGCTGTGACCGAATTCTGCGCGATATCAAGGACGTTCAGCGAAAGCTCTTTCATTTTTACATGTACTTTTTCAGGATATCATCTATATCCTTCTCGGTCAGGCGGCCATACACATCCTCATTTACGGTGAGAACCGGCGCGAGGCCGCAGGCTCCGATACAGCGGCAGGCCTCCAGCGAGAAGCGGCCATCGGGCGTACATTCATCCGGGCCGATACCAAGCACCTGGGTAATCCGGTCAATCAGCGCCTGCGCTCCCTTAACATAGCAGGCGGTACCAAGACATACCGAAATTTTGTACTCGCCCTTCGGGGAGAGGGCGAACTGGGCATAGAAGGTTGCAATGCCGTAAATCTCCTCCACCGGGAGGCCGAGCCCTTCGGCGATGATTTCCTGTACTTCAAGCGGCAGGTAACCGTAGATTTCCTGTGCCGCCTGCATGACCGGAAGCGCAGCGCCCTTGTCCCCCTGATGCTCGGCAATGACCGCGCGAAGCTGTGCTTCCTGCTCGGGCGTGCCGGAGAAGGGGATCGAACTTGCTTTTTTCTTCATGAACGTTTGTCCTCCTGTTCAGATATTGGATAGGTGGTCGGTTGTTCCTCTTTGCCAAAAGCGGCTGATGAAACCGGTCATCCGAGCCGTCCAATCCATAACAAAGGAATTATAGCAGAATCGGTATTAAAAATCCATGGGTTTGGGGCATTTTTTTGCCGATTTTCAGCTTTTTTCGATAACTTTTCCGCAAAAAAGATACATAAATTGTTAATTTTTTATCAATCGCAGGTAAATGAGGCCGGACGATCTATTTTATGAACCGGAGGTTTCAAAAATGCGCAAAAAATAACCGGCCGTTTTGGGAGGGGCTTCCTCCCGGCCGGGTGTGAGAAGATTTTATTGTGCAGTGATCTTGGCGCAGGCGGTGAAACGAATGGTTGAGATAATAGCAAAAGTCCTCGGTATAGCGCTTACGATCATCCAAATCATCAAAACGCTATCCGAGGACAAAGGGAAAAAGTAAATCCCGGACCGAAAGGGGAGCGAAAGCTCCCCCGAATAGGCCATACCTTTTCCGTTGCTATTCTATCACACCATCCTGCAAAAGTGAAGAAGATACCTGAAAATTTTATCTTTGCTGTCGCTGTCCGTTTTGCTGATCATACAGATTTCCGTTTTGCGGCAAAGGCACGCTGCCGCCGGGCACGTTATTTGTGATAGGTTCCCCCTGCGAGAATTTTAAGGCCGCGGTAAATCTGCTCCAGCAGGAGAACCCGCGCCAGCTGATGCGGAAAGGTCATGGGGGAGAGGGAAAGCCGGAGATCGGCGCGCCGCTTGATCCGGTCGGACAGCCCGTATGAGCTGCCGATCACGAAGGCGATACTCCCGCCCTCCATTCCGGCGGATTCCAGCCGGGCGGAGAAATCCTCACTCGACAGAAGCTTGCCCTCGATGCACAAGGGAATCAGTTTGGCGCCGGAGGGCAGCTTTTCCTCGATTTTGCGGGCCTCCGCCTCCAGCGCGGCGTCGATCTGCGCGGCGGAGGGGCGGTCGGGCAGCGGCGCGGGGGAAAGCTCGATTACCTCCAGCCGGCAGAGGCTTTGCAGCCGTTTGGTATATTCGGACACCGCCTCCCGCAGATAGGGCTCCTTCAGGCGGCCGAGGGTGATCAGGGTGACGCGGAGCATGGGAATCCACCTCTTTTTAAATTTTTTTAAAAAAATGAGACTGCGGTATCGGCGGTCGCGGTATCGCTTTACAGCAGGATGGATTTGCCCCCGGACGGCGGCGCGACGGTGAGGAGATAATCCTCCGCCTCCTTAAAGCCGCGGGCGGTCAGGGCGGCGCGGGCAGTTTCAAGCGCGACCGAGGGATGGTTGTTCTCCCGACTCAGGTGGGCGAGCACAAGGCGGGTTGTGCCGGCGGCGACCAGCTCGGGCAGAAAATCGGCGCACCGTGCGTTGGAGAGGTGGCCGGTATCGCTCAGAATCCGCCTTTTCAGCGGGTAGGGATAGGTGCCGTTCTCCAACATCATGACGTCGTGATTCGACTCGATCATGACGAGGTCGCAGCCGAGCAGCGCCTGCTGAATCTCCTCCGTGAGGCAGCCCATGTCGGTAGCGACGGCCATTTTCCGCCCGTCGGGAGCCAGCACCACGAAGCCGCTCGACCCGGCGCAGTCATGCGGCGTGGCGAAGCGGGAGACGGTCAGCGTCCCGATTTCCACCGGGTCGCCGCCTATCTCATGCGCCTCCAGTCCCTTCAGCTTGCCGAGCGCTTCCAGCGCCTCCAGCGTCTGTCCGGAGGCATAGATCGGCAGATGCAGCCGGGCTGCGACGGCGTGCAGGCCGGTGATGTGGTCGATATGCTCGTGGGTGACGAAGATGGCGCCGATCTCCTCCTCCCGGATGCTTTGTCCGGCCAGCGCGGCGAGGATAGACTTTCCGCTGACGCCGGCGTCGACCAGGATGCCGGTGCCCGAGCAGCCGATGTATGTACTGTTTCCCTTACTTCCGCTGAAGAGGGGGCAGAATCTTGCCATAGAATCAATCATTGCTCCTTTGCTGTCGGCCGCAGCGGTAAAAAGAGGAAGGGGCTTTTTCCTCGTTCAGCGCGGCGGAGGCTCCCGTCAGTTCAGGCTGATGGGATAAAATATTTTTGGCCATATAAACGGAAAAACGGGGACGGTCCGCCCATCCCCATTTTCACGCCGTGCGGCTTTATGCACCGACGGCGGTGTGAAATCTGTTTTCCTTCGATCCGGTCGATCCGGTATTGCTGGGTTGTTTTATAAAAGGCCTGAGGGTTACAGCGCGGCCTTTTGATGATTGGGATTGAAATCCTCCACCCGGCGGATATTGGCGCCCAGCGCGGTAAATTTTTCCACGACATCCTCATACCCGCGGTCGACATAGACGATGTCGCCGATCTCGGTTGTGCCGTGAGCCATCAGAGCCGCGATGATCAGAGCGGCGCCCGCCCGCAGGTCGGTGGCGCAGACCGGAGCAGCGTGCAGCTCCTCCACCCCTTCGACCACGGCGACGCGGCCGTCAACCTGCACCTGCGCGCCCATCATGGTCAGCTGATCAACATAACGGAAGCGGTTGTCCCAGACCCCTTCGGTGACGATGCTTGTCCCTTCCGCCACCGAGAGGAGGGTGAGAATCTGCGGCTGCATATCGGTCGGAAAGCCGGGGTGCGGCATGGTCTTGACATTGCAGCGGCGGGGACGGCCGTGCGCGATTACCCGGACGGCTTCGTCCTCCTCCTCCACCGTGACGCCGCATTCCTCCAGCTTGGCGGTGATGGATTCGAGATGCTTGGGGATGACATTTTTGACCAGCACGTTGCCGCCGGTTGCGGCGGCGGCCACCATGTAGGTGCCGGCCTCAATCTGATCCGGAATGATGCTGTAGCAGGCGCCGCCCAGATGCTCGACGCCGCGAATTTTGATAACGTCGGTGCCGGCGCCCATGATGTCGGCGCCCATCGAGTTGAGGAAATTGGCCAGGTCGACGATGTGCGGCTCTCTCGCCGCATTCTCGATCACGGTCAGCCCCCTGGCTTTTACGGCGGCCAGCATGATGTTGATGGTAGCGCCCACCGACACGACGTCGAGATAGACCGGACAGCCGATCAGACGATCCGCCTCCGCACTTACCATGCCGTGGGTGATCGAAACTCTGGCGCCCAGCGCCTCAAACCCTTTGATGTGCTGGTCGATGGGGCGCACTCCGAAATTGCAGCCGCCCGGCGGGGCGACCAGCGCCTTATGAAAGCGGCCGAGGATGGATCCGATGAAATAGCTGCTGGCCCGCATGCGATTGGTCATCTCATACGTTACGGTATGGGAGCGGATGGGGCGCGGGTCAATCTCCACCGTGTTTTTTTGAATATAGCGAACGTCGGCGCCAAGCTCCTGCATAATGCGGAGGATGGCGGCCGTGTCGGAAATATTTGGAACATTCTCCAATCGGCAGACCTCATCCGAGAGGATGACAGCCGGCAAAATCGCGACCGCCGCATTTTTCGCGCCGCTGATTGTTACCTCACCCTTCAGGGGAACGCCGCCGGTAATCACAAATTTGTCCAAGACGCGTTACACTTCCAATCTATGTTTTTCGTCCGGTAATAGTATAGCAAAAAATGCGCTGAATACTCTTTAAAAAGCGCAAATGGAAAAGATTCGATCCGGGAAAGTAAAAGGGCAGAATTATCCTTTTACTTCAGATTATTATACATAGATTTGACAGGTTTGTCAAATACTTGTTGGGTGAGGGAGGAGCATTTTTGCTTTTTTGCAAAAAAAGGGAGAAGCCCCGCCGGAATGGCCCGGCAGGGCTTCAAAGGGGTGTTTTGAGGAGGGTAAAAAGTACTTCGAGTAAGATGCGGCTTCTTACTTCCTCTTGAAGTACAAGCATACTATACCAGAAGGTTTTTTAAAAAATGTTATCGAACTGTAAATATTTTTTGAACGTTTCGGCCTTGGGGCTTTTTTATGCAAGAGGCCGCAGATTCCGCCGGCATAGTTTACCCGGCGGCGCGCGGATTTTTTGGAGGGCGGCCGCATAAAGGCGCTTGATCCCGGAAAGAATATTCTTACAAAAACGGTGCGAGCAGAAAAAGGCTTCAGAGCCTGCCTGCGCAAAGCCGGATGCCGGCCGGTCGGGACGGCAGGAAAGGATGGTTTTTTTCTATGTCTGAATCCAATAAGAGCGGCGGAGCCGGTCTGCAAAAGGCGAAATCGGGGCTGTTTTATTTGATTCTCTGCCTCTGCATGGTTGCGGTGGCGGCGGCCGCCTGGAGCGCGACGGTCAGCCTGCGGGAGCCGGGAGACACGGCCGATCTGTCGAGCGGGGAGGCGGGCGTCTCCTCCGATGCGCCGGTGCAGAACGCCGAGGTGAAGGTGGAGAGCGAGCCGGCTGACAGCTCCGTCTTTGCGCCCGAGTCGGCGGCTCCGGCGGACACGCCGGTGCTGAATGAGCCGGACACGGTGGCGCACTTTTTCGTGATGCCGGTGACCGGCAACATCCTGAAAAAATACAATGCCGAGGAGCTGCAGTATTCCGAGACCTATGGCGACATGCGGCTGCACACCGGAGTGGATATTGAGGCGGCGCGGGACACCCTGATCAAATCGGCCGGAAACGGCGTGGTGGAAGAGGTTTATGCCGACGGGCTGTATGGGAACACGGTGGTAATCAACCACGGCAACGGCGTTTACGGCTATTACTGCGGGCTGAATAATGTCCCGCTGGTGGAGGCGGGGGACGTTGTGCTTTCGGGAACCGAGCTTGGCTCGCTTACCGACATTCCCTGCGAGAGCGCCGATGCCTCACACTTCCATTTCGCCATGAAGAAGGACGGGGCGTGGGTCTCTCCGCTGGTGATGATGAATATGGAGTAGGCTGTGCTTTTGCGGGCGTGTGCGGGGCTGCCCGCCGGCCTTTCCTGATGTGGTTTTATGATTCCTCTGCGCGCCCTCGAACCGATGAAGGGCAAAGCAGCCGCCGGAGCTTGTGGGGAGGTTTTTCTCTCCGCAAGGCCGGCGGCTTGTTTTATGGGGGTTAAAATATTTTGCAGGTAAAATGTACTACAAATGGCAGGGATAGTGATAGTCAGAATGTCCGACGCGAATGATATTCAATCCTGCCTGCTTAGCGCGTTGTACATACGTACTTGTCATGCCACAGTCATGTTCAACAAAGCAAATCATATGCTGACTGTGTGCGATCATCCAGTCTACAGCGGTATTTTGATCTACATAAATTACCCTATTAAAAAAGGAGTTTTCATCCGTGTCTATATGGAAAGAACAGCGACGGGATGGGAAAACAAGATCCTGCTTGATGGATGGATACTTACTTTGCAATAGATAAATGGCAATGGCGCAATTCCATTCAAATCGGCCGAGGCATGCGTTGTAAAATTGATCCACCCCATGTTGGATCAATGACTCGGCGGCTTCTTGAATG
>UQRS01000067.1 GCA_900543525.1 uncultured Oscillospiraceae bacterium | reverse complement strand
CTTGGCAATATCCTTTTCAATTCCGTAAAACACCCTTGCAAACAGATGGCGCAGGTTATGTGGAAAAACCTTTTGCGGGTTGACGTTTGCTTCCTCGCATAACGCTTTCATTTCTCGCCAAATATTTGTGCGGCTTATCGGCTTGCCTGTGCGGGTTACAAAAATCATACCACTTTTTATTCCTTGCTCTGCTGCATAGCGGAGCAATTTTTGTTTTAATTCTTTTACGATAAATACAGACCGCGTTTTTGCTTTTGAAAAGCTTTATGAGGATAATGCTATCGGCAAGGTGAGTGACGAATGGTTTATGCAGTTGTCCCACAAATATGAAACGGAAAGGCTGGAGCTGAAAACAAAAATAAAGGCGCTTCGTCAAAAGCTTTCCGAATGCGGACAGCGCGAACAGGAACGTGAAAATTTCACTTCGGCAATCCGCAGGTTTATGCGAATGGACAGACTGACCGCACCGCTGCTGCATGAACTCATCGACCACATTGATGTGTTTGAAACAGAGGGCAAAGGCAAAAGCAGAACCCAAAGAATCGTTATCTATTACCGCTTTGTCGGGTACGTGGAAATACCCGAAGTATCTCACAGACCGAATATCGTCGCCGATACCAGAAAAGGTGTCGCGACCAAGTATTTAACCGAGCCGAAAACGGCATAACAAAAGGAGCAGGACAGCTCCTGCTCATACATACGAAGAGGCACAAAAGGGCAAAAAGAAATCGAGTGTCCTCATCCAACTCTCAGGTTGGTTAAGAACACTCGATATGGTGCGAGTGACGGGACTTGAACCCGTACGTCAAAGACACACGCCCCTCAAACGTGCCTGTCTGCCAGTTCCAGCACACTCGCATTTTCGGGCGCTCGATTATTATAGCATTTGCCGTGCCGCCTGTCAACAATATTTTTTTGAAAAAACGGGATTTTTGCAAAATCTCTCTGAAAGTCCTGCCGACATCGTTCGACTGCACGCGTTTTGCGGCCGGTAAGGAGGATTTAAGGCAGGTCGGAAACATGCGCCGTAAACCGCCAACCTCTGCGCTTTGGAAGAGGTGCTCTCATCCGCCCAAAAAGAAAAACCAGCCCTCAAAAAGGACTGGTTTTTCTTTTGGCAGGGGCAGAAGGACTCGAACCCTCGGCACGTGGTTTTGGAGACCACTGCTCTACCATCTGAGCTATACCCCTGTATATTCCGCGGGAAACTGGTGGGCCATCAGGGACTCGAACCCCGGACCGACCGGTTATGAGCCGGTTGCTCTAACCAACTGAGCTAATGGCCCATGCCTCGAAAACCGCGAGATTTATTATACCATACTTCGTGGAAATGTCAATACAAAAATCACTTGGGATGACATTTTTCTTTTTCGCTTCGTCCCGGCAGAGGCCTTTTTGCCGGAATGAAGCGGGCGCGCCGACCGACGAGGGGCTGCCTCACCGGGGAAGGGAGAGGCAGCGGTGCGCCCGCTTGACGCTCCGGCGAGTGGAATGTCAAATATTTGTTATTATTAGACAAAAATTTTATGTAAAAGAGAAAGGGGCGCTGTTACAATATAAAAAACCATGTTTTTGAAAGGGTGTTTTTATGATGTATAAACCGAAGCTTTTGTCCGCTGTGGCGGTTATCCTTGCGCTTTTGCTCAGCTTTTCGATGACGGCTGGCGCTACGCTGGAGGATTTTACGCCTACCGACGACGCGGAATATTTACATTTGATGTCCTTTAACCTGCGCTATGACACCACCAGCCACGGCGCTTTTTCCACCTCGGTCCGGGGGGCGCACCTGCTCACGCTGATTGAGGGGTATGACGTGGACTCGGTCGGCTTTCAGGAGGCAACCAACGATTGGATGCTCTATCTGCGGCCGGAGATGGCAAAGCGCGGCTACGCTTATGTCGGCGTTGGCCGGGACAGCGGCACGGACGATCTGACCGCCACCGGAACGGGAAACGAATTCGCGCCGGTTTTTTATAAGGCGGATAAATATAAGCTGCTGGAGGCGGATACCTTCTGGCTGTCTGAAACGCCCGATCAGAAGTCCGGGACAGCCTGGAATGCCTCCAACACCCGCATCTGCACCTATGCCGTTCTGGAAAATCAGGAGACAGGGGAGAGGTACATCCACTTCAATACCCATGTGGATCACACCAGCGACCTCGCAAGAGAGAACGGCATCCGGATCATCACGGCCCGCATCACCCGGATCAGTGAAAAGTACGGGAATATTCCGGCCGTGTCCACCGGCGACTACAACTCGACCGAGGACAGCACAGTGCATGAGGCCATGACCAGCATTATGGACGATTCCAAGCAGATTGCCAAAAGCATTGTGGTGGGCGGAAAAACCTTCTGCGAGTATCAGAATCCCGACGCATGGGAGTCGGGCAATCTGGGGGAGATCAACTCCACCCCCAATGTGGATTACACCAAAAGCCCGATTGATTTTATCTTTCTGACAAAGGGCATGTTTGAGGTGGGACGGTATACCGTTGTCAACGACATGTTTACCTTTGATTATAACGGAAAGACCTATCACAACCATCCCTGCTCCGACCATTTCGGCGTCTATTGTGAGGCGCGGCCGATCAAGGACGCCGTCCCGCAGACCGCGGCGGAAAAGATCATCGACATTCCGGCAAATTCGTACGCCGGCGGTGTTTCGGTGCCGAGTGCGAATACCCTGTCTGTGCTGGACGGCCTTGAGAATCTCGCCCTTACGGCGACGATCTCCTCCAACCTGAAGGCAGGGACGGAAACGGGAGAAACGGCGGCCTGCAGCCTCACCTCCGGGGCGTACAGCGGCCGCGTGTTCTGGGAAGTGACGCTGGGGCTGGAGAACCTCACCAACCTGTCGGCCGTCGCCTTCTCGACCGGAGAGGCGAACAGCCTCCCCGGCCCGGTAGAGGTTTTGTGCAGCACCGACGGCAACAGCTGGGAAACGGCCGGCAATATTCTGCGGCCGGGCGCAAACAGCGATAGCTATACCGTTCTGAACGGCCTGCACAAGGCGCGGTATGTAAAGCTTCTGATGGCCGACGCGCCCGCCTCGGCCGCGCTGCAGAACATCCGCGTCTATGGCGCGCTCGCCGACGCAACGCGCAAAATCGACAATGCGACCGAGGTGACTGTGCTGGCGGGGCCGCGCTTTGGAGAAAACAACAACGAGGGCGTGGAAAAAGCCTTTGACGGCAAGGGGAACACCAAGCTTTATTCCAAGCCGGCGATCAGCACCGCGGATATCGTTTGGAAGGTTACGGCCGGCCCGGTGGAGGCGGTGCGCTACAGCCTGACTACGGGGGGCGATACGGCTCGGTACTCCAGCCGGAATCCTACCGACTGGGTTCTCTACGGCTCTGCCGACGGAGAGAACTGGACCGCGATGGATACCAAGGTCGGCTGCACGGATCTGCCGAAGGCAAACAGCACAGAGACGGTTTTCGACCTTGCAGAGCCGACGGCCTATGCCTACTACAAGCTGCACATCGACTATGATAAAATTCCGACCGAGACCGGCGAACACAAGATGCAGCTTGCGGAAATTTCGCTGTATGTCGACAGCGGAAAGCCGCTTCCGACCGACGACGCGCTGTATATGGTGCGCGGCGTCGCGAGTGCTTCTCCGGCTCTCTCGGCCGAGGCGGGCACGGCGTTTTCCGACCTCGATCTGCCGGAAAAGGTGCAGGTTGTGCTCAGCAGCGGGATAGAGGTTCTCTGCCCGGTTGCGTGGGATGCCTCCGCCTATCGGCCGGAGGTCGCGGGCGAACAGACGATTACCGGCAGCCTGACGCTGGATGGAACCGACTGGCGCAATCCCGACGGCATCACGGTGACCGCGTCGGTGCAGATTACCGGTGGAGAGAAGCCGATCCTTTCCGGCGATGTGAATGACGACGGAGAGGTGACCGTCTCTGACGTGGTGGCGCTGCGGCAGCTGATTATGAATGGCACGTGGAGTGACCGCGAGCTTGCGGCCGGAAACCTCGACGATGCCGACGAGCTGCTGACCGTCTCTGACGTGGTGGCGCTGCGGGCGAAGATTGTCGCCGGATAAGGCTGGACGCAGTCTGCAAAAGCAAAGAAAAAAAGGGGAAGCTTTCCTGCTTGCCCATATAAGAAAAACATAAGGGAACCCCCGGGGGCATAAGCCTCCGGGGGTTCCCGGTTTTGCAGCGTTTATGGTGCTTTTGCGGGGACGGCGTCAGGCGGGAGGCGCTTTCATTCCTCCCGGCTTTGCAGTCGGTTTTCAGATATCGCAGCCCTCTTCCTCCACGAAAGGGAGGGCTGCGTGCGCCGCGTCGTAGCCAAGTCCGGTCTGCCTCTCGCGGCTGCGGGAGCTGTAGAAATAGAAGCCGACAGCCAGCACGGCGGCCAGCACCCAGCCGACCGGCCAGGAGATCCAGATGCCGGTTGCGCCGAACGGGACAGAGAGGATAAAGGCCAGCACAACCCGCGTAATCAAATCCGAAAAGGTCGAAATCATGAAGAGCACCACGTTTCCCGCACCGCGCAGCACGCCGTCCGCGATCAGCTTGATGCCGACCGCCAGATAGAAGGGGGAGACGATGCGCAAAAACTCCACCCCGACGGCCAGCGCGGTCTCACTCTCCGAAGTCATGAAGAGGCCGACCATGCTGCGGCCTGCGAAAACGAAGAGCAGGCAAAAGGGGAGCGCAAAGCAGAGGATCATCAGGTTTCCGGCACGATACCCGCGGGCGACGCGGTCGTTCTTTCCGGCGCCGATGTTTTGCGCCGTAAAGCTGGAGAGACCGTTGGACATGGTGGTAAAGGTGGTGATGGCGAAGGTGTTGAGCTTGATGGCAGCCGAATATCCCGCGATGACCGAGGAGCCGTAGCTGTTGATGATGCCCTGGATAAACAGGTTTCCGACCGAGACAAAGCTCTGCTGTAAAATGCTGGGAACGGCCATTTTCCCGATCCGGCCGAGCATGGGCAGGGAGAAGCGGCGCACCTCGCCCTCGCCCTTGATTTTGGCGACGCGCCGGAGCAGGGTGATGAAGGCCAGAATGCAGGCCGCGCCCTGCGCCAGGAAGGTCGCCCAGGCCACTCCGGCCACGCCCCAATGGAAGCCGGCGACAAACCAGAGGTCGAGCAGGATATTGCCGACCGACGACCCGATCAGAAAATAGAGCGGGGTGTTGGAATCTCCGAGCGATTGAAAAACGCCGGTGCAGACGTTGTAAATAAAGAGGAAGAGAAAACCGCCGGTATAAATGCGAAGGTAGAGCGCCGCGTCGGAGAAGATGTTTGCGGGGGTCTGAATCATCCGCATCATGGGGGAGGTGAGGATGACACCGGCCACCGTCAGCACCGCCGACAGGACGGAGGAGGCGATCAGCGTGGTGGAGATGGCGGTTTTCATCTCGCCGATCCGTTTGGCCCCGAACAGGTTGGAGATGACGACCGAGCAGCCGATGTTGCAGCCGACGGCGATCGCCATGAAAATCATCGTGATCGGGTAGGAGGCGCCGACCGCGGCCAGGGCATCCTCACCGGCAAAGCGGCCGGCAATCAGGCTGTCGGCCATGTTGTAAAACTGCTGAAAGGCGACGCTGACAAACATGGGCAGCGTGAAGCGCAGCAGCGCTTTTTCGGGGCTTCCGACGGTTAAATCCTTAATCATACTTTATCAAAACCTAAGCTTTCCTTATTTCAGATACGGCGTCTGCCCCGTCTTTTGAGGAGGGCGTGCACACCTTGCCTATTATACTACGCTGCGGCGGCAAATGCAAAACGGAGCGGCGCAAAAACCTGCCCAAACTTTCGGATGAAGAAGCGTAAAATTTTGTGCGCCGCCTCGCGCTTTATCCGGTGCGGCGCGAGAAAAAAGGCCGCCCCTTCGGCTTTGGAAGGGACGGCCTTTTTGATGGAAAGCAAAACCTTTGCAGCAAAAGCTTAATCCAGATCCTCCTCCACAGAGGTGGTCGGTGCAGAGCTGCTGGTGGTCGATTCGCTCGCGGCGGAGGAGGTGCTGCTGCTCGAGCTCTCCCCCGAAGAGGCGGAGGAGGTGCTGCTTGTCGCCGTGGAGGAGGTCCGGCTGCTTGTGCGGCTGCTCGTGCCGCCTCCGGAATAAGAGGAGTTGATACCCGTGGGCTTGCTGCTGGCCGCGTCCAGCAGCTTTCCGCCGTGGGTGGTGCAGGCCGGGCGGTAGCTCGCCTTGAACCAGCCGTAGGCGGTGGAGGAGCAGTTGCCGGTGGCGGCCATGCCGCTTTCGGTGCAGTAGCGGCCGTATACGACCGCCTCGCTCTGCGGGAAGTCCTTATACTCCAGCCCGGAGTTGATCTGGCTCATCACCTTTTTCCAGACGTTGAGCGCCGGGTTGCCGCTGACATTCAGCGTGTAGGGGGTGTCGAACCCGTACCAGCAGGCGGCGATGTAGTAGGGCGATCCGCCGACGAACCAGCGGTCGTTGTTGTCGGAGGTTGTACCCGTCTTTCCGTAGAGCGGCAGCGTGCCGAACTGCGCCGATGTACCGGTACCGCTGCTGCCGTAGATGACGTTTTGCAGCAGCTTGTTCATGATGTTGGCGGTGTCCTCGCCGATGGCTACGGTAGGCTTGGTCGGCTCCAGCACCACCTCGTCGTACTGGTCGGTGATTTTGGAGTAGGTTGTGGGCTTGTAATATTTTCCCAGATTGCCGAAGGTCGCAAAGGCGGCCGTCAGCTCGGTCGGCGTGATGCCCCTGTAGCTGCCGCCCAGCGCCAGCGATCCGAGATTGAGGTCGTTGACTTCATCCAGTGTAGTGATGCCCATCTTGGCCGTCAGGAACTCAAACGAGCTCTCCAGCGTCAGCTCCTGCAGAATCCGAACCGGCACGGTGTTGATCGAGCGTTCCAGCGCGGTTTTCACATTGGTCGTACCGATGTAGCCGGAGTAGGAGTTTTTCGGCCAGTTCTGCGTCTTGCCGCCGATGTTGGCCTGAATCGGCTGGTCAAGGACCTTGGAGCTGTAGGTGATCAGATTGGACTCCAGCGCGGGGGCGTAAACGGCGATCGGCTTCATGGTGGATCCGGGCTGCCGCGCCACGTTGTAGGCGCGGTTCAGTTCACGCACGCCGGTCTTTTTTCCGCGGCCGCCGACGATGCCGACGATGTGTCCTTCATAATCCATGACGGTCATGGCCGACTGTACAGCCTCGTCCGGGTTCTTTTTGTTGGTCAGCTTGGCAAAGTTACTGTCGGTGGTGTAGACGGTGTCCAGCACCTCCTGAATCTTGGGGTCAAGCGTACAGTAAATTTTGTATCCGCCGTTGTAGAAGCGGTTGGAGGCGTAGGTTTGGTCATAGCCGTAGGTGTCCATCAGATCATGGATCACGTTGTCGATTACCGTATCGACAAAGTAGGTGTTGGACTCGGCCTCGTTCAAACTCTCGCGAGAGGCGGTGATGACCACATCCTCCGCCTTGGCGGCCTCATACTCCTCCGCTGTGATCAGCCCCTGATCGTACATCTCAAACAGCACGGTCAGGCGGCGCTCCTTATTGTTGTCCGGATGCTCGTCCGGGCGGTAGCGCTCCGGCTCCTTCGCCATGGCGGCGAGGGTCGCGCATTCGGCCACGTCCAGATCGGACGCGCTCTTGCCGAAATAGTAGTTGGAAGCAACCTCCACCCCGTAGATGCCGTTGGCCAGCGCGATGGTGTTGAGGTAGCATTCGATGATGGTTTCCTTGGTGTAGTTGTTTTCAACATAGCGGGCGCGCATAATCTCCCGGATTTTACGCATCGGCCGCTGGTCGTTGTCGCCGGTCAGGTTTTTGACCAGCTGCTGGGTGATGGTCGATCCGCCCTGGTTGGAGGAGTAGAGGTTGAGGAACATGTTGGCAAAGGCCGAAATCGTCCGCTTCCAGTCGACGCCGTTGTGGGAGAGGAAGCGCTTGTCCTCGATCGCGATATAGGCGTTGATCAGATCCTCCGGCATTTGATCAATGCCGATCCAGATGCGGTTCTGCTCTCCGTGCAGGCGCTGGTACTCGACATAGTCGCCCGTGTTGCCGTCCTTCACATACAGAGTGGTGGTGAAGTCCATTTTCAGCTCGTTCAAATCGTCGTCGAGCGTGTCATCCACAAAGCCGAAAACATATACTGCAAAGGTACCGACGATCAGGCAGCCGGTGATGACAAAGATCAGAAAGATGGATAAAACGATCTGCCCGATTCTGGCTGCGGGGCCGCGCTTTTTCTTCGGCTTTTTGCTGCGGCCTCGCCGCGCGGAGGAGGTATGCGTCCCCTCTGCCTCGTGGGCGTGTCCACGTCCTTTTTTATCGGAGCCGGCGCTTTTTTTGCCTTTTCCGGTTCCGTCTGCAGCCTTTCGTCCATCGCCCTGCCGGCCGCGGCTGGCAAAGCTGTTGAGATCGAAGGACTGCGCATCCTTTTCGTTTCGGCTTGGAAACTGAGCTTCATAATCGTCCGAATCATACCGTCGATTGCTCATCTTGATGCAGCATCTCCTTTCAAGCCTGTCGGGAAATTGATTGCGGAAGCGCGGCGGCCTTGTGCCGATCTTTCCCGCAGATGCACGCCTGCAAAATGCAGGCAAATACACTCGCTATTATAGCATAGAAATTTGAAAAAGTGGTTACAATTTGGTCATTTTTTGAAAAAACTTCCTTCCGGCTTTGTGAATGCCGCATAAAACGGCCTCTTTACGGGCAGAATAAACGTAAAAAAGCGGCCGGTCGGATAGCTTTAAAGGTGTGGAAAAGGCTGGGTCGCCCTTTCAATATCCATAGAAAAGGAGTCGGTTTTATGCGATTGCTGCCGGCGAAAAAAGGGTTTGTTATCGCTTTCTCCCTGCTGGCGCTGCTGGCCTTTTGCGCGTTGGCGCTGGTGCTGACGGCCGCGGCCGGCGTTCCAAAGCGGGAGCAGCCGGTTTCCGGGCCGCTGTACACGGTAAGGTCGGTCGAAAATGCGGTCGGCGTTTTCAAGGGCGGGGCAGAAGAACCCTCCTATTATATTGAGGGGCTGCGCGCCAGCTCTCTGCCCCGGCACGATCAGGAGCTGCTGACCATCGGGATCGAGGTCTATACCGAAGAGGAGCTGGTCAGGGTGATTGAGGATCTGGAAAGCTGACGAAAAGCTGCGCGCATCTATTCTCCCTTTGGATTTGATTTCCGAAGGGAGATTTTTTGCGCAAAAAGGGGCTGCGGTGGGCATACTAACACAAAAACGAAGGAGATGCATAGCATGACTGAAAATGAAATCAAGCTGCTGCGGGAGTGCAATTTCGGCTCCAAAATGGCGCTGGACACCCTCCGCCGTGTGCAGGACGACGCAAAATCGGATGATTTGCAGGCGCTGATTGAGAGGACCATCGCCTCTCACGAGTCGCTGGGCGAGCGGCTGCACGAGCTGCTGGGCGAGGTCGGGGAGGAGGCCAAGGAGCCGAATCTGATGGAGCACAGCAGCGTGGTTATGAGCGTCGGTATGAAGCTGATGGTGGAGAACACCGACCGGAAGATTGCCGATTTTTTGACCGACGGAACCAATATGGGCATCAAGAAGATCAAGGGGTATTTGAACAAGCTGGCCGGCGGAGACGAGCGCGTGCGGGAGGTGGCCGAACGGCTTCTTCATGTGGAGCAGGAGTTTGTTGAGGCGTTGGGAGCTTATCTCTGATGCGGCGGGAGCGGAGTCTGCGGGTCGGGCGGCTGACCTTTTCGCTGGTCTGCGTTCTGGTGCTGTTCACGGTGTGCGGCGTACGCCTGGCCTTTCTCATGCTGCCGGCCGACGCGGCCGCCGCCGCGAAGGAGAGTGCCAGTCTCTCGGTGAAATTGGGTGAGACGCGGGGAAATATCTATGACGCGCGATTTCTGCCTCTGACCGGCAGCGGCGAGCAGTACTGCATTGCCGCCGCCCCGACCGAGCAGGCGGCGGTCTCCCTTTCGGCGGCGCTGGAGGGATCGGCGGCCGAGGCGGCTCTCTCCCGGCTGGAGGCGGGGCGCCCGGCCGTCGTGACGGGCGCTGCGCCGGTGGTCGGCGCGGGGCTTACCTCGGTTCTGCTGCCGGTGCGGTACAGCGGCCTTGCGGCGCACCTGATCGGCTATCTGGACGGGGAGGGGCACGGCGCCTCGGGCATTGAAAAGGATTTTGACCCTCTGCTTTATCAGGGGGAGGAGATCAAGGTTCGGTATGCGGTCAGCGCGGTTGGAGAGATTCTGCCGGGCGTCTCGCCGGAGGTGGTTCTGCCCGCCGCCTCCGCCGACGGGGTCGTACTGACCATCGACCGGGAGATTCAGCAGATCTGCGAAACGGCGGCCGAGGGAATTACGTCAGGGGCGGTTGTGGTGATGCGGGTCTCGACCGGGGAGGTAGTCAGCATGGTCAGCCGGCCGGATTTTTTGCAGACCAATGTGGCTGCCAGCCTGGACGATGCCGGCGCGCCTTTTCTCAACCGGGCGCTGACCGCCTATAACGTCGGGTCGGTTTTTAAGCCGCTGGTGGCTGCTGCCGCGCTGGAGGCGGGGGTGGACGAAAATATGATGGTCGACTGCACCGGAAGCCTGGCGGTCGGCGGCCGCGTTTTCGCCTGCCACAAAACCGAAGGACACGGCAGAGTCGGTTTCCGCGAGGCGGTGGCGCAGTCCTGCAACTGCTTTTTCTACACCCTTTCCGGCGGGATCGACGGGCAGTCTTTTTTAAAGCTTTGCAAAAAATGCGGGCTGGACAGCGAGATTGTCCTGAGCAAAAGCGTGGTCAGCGATGCCGGCAGGCTGCCCTCGGCGGAGAATCTCTCCTCACCTGCGGCGGCAGCCAATCTGGCGATCGGGCAGGGGGAGCTTATGCTGACGCCGCTGCATGTTGCCGGGATTTACAGCGCGCTGGCCAACGGCGGCGTCGCCAACCTCCCGCGCGTGATCAAAGGGGCGATTGTCGGCGGCAGCTTTGTCGGCTACGACGGGGCGGAAAGCTATCGGGTCTGCACCGCTGCGACGGCCGACAAGGTTTGCGCGTTCCTCCGCGCGACGGTGGAGGAGGGGACCGGTGCGGCCGCCCGGCCGGAGAACACCACGGCCGCCGGCAAAACCGCCACGGCCGAGAGCGGTTGGGGAGGCGGCGATGCCTCGGTCGATCAGGCGTGGTTTGCCGGCTTCTTCCCGGTCGAGCAGCCGGAGTACACGGTGGTGATCGTCAAGGAGGACGGTGTTTCCGGCGCGGTTGACTGCGCCCCGGTTTTTAAGGAGATTGCGGAGGGGATTACGGAGCTTGGGCGGTAGGTGTGGGGCGGTTTTATATTGACGGTCTTTGTCTAATTTACTACAATATCCAACCTTTCCGCTCATGCCGCGGAGGCACCCCTTTTCTGTACGGACAGAAATGCGCA
>UQRS01000066.1 GCA_900543525.1 uncultured Oscillospiraceae bacterium | reverse complement strand
TCCTGCCGTCTTGTCGGCGATGCGACTTTTCCCGACGGCACGCCGAAACTGTTGGAGATCGAAATCGGAAGCTCGTATCGGGGCGACATCAAACTATTTCGCGACGGATTATATTCCATCGAATGGCATGACAAAACGGTCACGTTTACTTATCCCATATCCAGTTATGATCCGAACAAAACAGAAAGCCTCTGCATCGAATTTGAGTAAGCGCAGCAGACCCCGCCGACCTGTCTTTCCTTTTGAACGGAGGCTTTTCAAATGAAGCAGAACGTATCCAACCGCATCTTTAAATTTTTATTCATTCTCTTCCTGTTCGCTTTGGGCGTGAACCTACTATCCTACGCCATTGAGGTGATGTTCGGACTGGAGTTGTATTGTTTCAGTGCGACCTCATTTACCGTTCATTTTGCACTTTGGGCTGTATGCTGCATTTGCGGTCCTACCGCCCTTCTGCTGAACGCACGGCGCATGGCCATAGCCGCCCTTTTATCGGTCATATTTTGGGCAATTTGCCTCGGCGTTATGTGGGGCATGATTTTCTGGCCGGAAACGGTACATCATTCCATGACGCCCTACGCTTCCCCTTCCGGCGAACATCATCTCTACATCGCGTATGAAGGCATGGTGTTCAAGCAGAAGAACCTCCTGTTCGTGGAAAAGGTGCGGGAGATTTCCTATCCCAGCGGCTTTCTGCGGGAATGTGCGTTTTCTTGTTATATCCAAACATATGCGGCCCTACAATACCTTTCAGTTCCGGATAAAAATGAGGGAAAAAGTTGGAACGGCAGAGGAGGAACCAGTCAAAGAAGAATATATCGTAAACCTCCATACAATACAGCATTGCAAGGAACCGCGCAAAGAACCGGAAAAATCCAAAATCGTTTCTTATACCGTCCCACGCGCCGATAACAACGGCTCCCATAAACAGCAAAACGGCAAGCCCCTCTATGATCCAGCCGATGACATGCGCGCCGGGGAACCTCTCCTTTTTATCGGGAATGGCCGCCAGATTTTCTTTCGGCGCGGAAGAAAAAACCTCTTATTCTGGATAAAACCGACCGCACCGTATAGAATGAGAAAGTATGCCGCCATAATCATAAGTGTTGCAAGTATGGTTATTCCCATTTTGTCCCGACCTCCTGCACTTTGTTACTGTCATTATAGCATCTGATGAGGTGTTGAACAAAGAGAGGCATAGGTACCATCGCCCAACAAAGAGAAAACCCCGAACGCGAAACGGCAAATCGGGGTGCTCGTTGCGATACGGTTTATAAAAAGACTTATCCGTCGGCTGTGCGCACAAATCTCGATTTTTGCGAAAGTCAATGCTTGATAGAGTAAGGCCGCCTTTTTTCTTTTATCTCTCCCCCATTTTTCGACCATTTCGAGAGAAAAGGGCGAAAGGCGAAGAGAACCAAAAAAGGAACGGCAATTTTCATGAAGAAGATTGTCGTTCTCTTTTTTTGAAAGAACTATGAAAAAATATTGCTCAAACGCGGGCAATACAGCAAAAAACGCGCACCCATACACAAGTGCGCGTTTGTCCGCGGCGACTCGCCGCTGGTGCGGGCGGTGGGACTCGAACCCACAAGCCGAAGCACTGGCTCCTAAGACCAGCGTGTTTGCCAATTTCACCACGCCCGCAGATAGATAAAGGCCGCCCCTCTCCGGCACAAGGTGCAGCGCCGCAGCTTGTCGGAGGGGAGGAAGCTGACCGCCCCATCATTGTACGCAGAAAAAAAAGAAAAGTCAAGCAAAATATCAAAAAAACTGTTGACAACCGGAGAGATTTATCATATAATAAATCTCGTCGCTGAACCGGACATGCTGCTATGGCTCAGGTGGTAGAGCACATCCTTGGTAAGGATGAGGTCACCAGTTCGAATCTGGTTAGCAGCTCCATTTTTACGGGAACCCGCAATGAATTTTGCGGGTTCTTCTCTTTTTCGGCGAAAAGTGCTTTTCAAAGCCTTTGCACTCGGGCAAGGCGGCTTTACATTTGCAAAAGGGGACCATATATGCACACACTGAAGATCGGTAATTTGGAAATTTCGGGGCATGCGGCACTTGCGCCGATGGCCGGCGTCGCCGACCGCGCCATGCGGGAGATTTGCCGGGAGCACGGTGCAGCCTATACCGTAAGCGAGCTGGTCAGCGCCAAAGGCGTCAGTTTGGGAGATCGGAAGTCCGGCCAGCTTTTGCAGGTAACCGACAGCCAGCGGCCGATGGGACTTCAGCTTTTCGGAAACGATCCCGAAACCATGGCGCAGGCCGCCCGACAGGCAGCTGCGCAAAAGCCGGATTTTCTCGACATCAACATGGGGTGTCCCGCGCCCAAGGTCGCCTCGGGCGGCGGCGGCTCCGCCCTTTTGAAGACGCCGCAGCTGGCCGGAGAGGTTGTCCGCGCGGTGGTCGGGGCGGTGGGAATTCCGGTAACGGTGAAAATCCGATCCGGCTGGGACGCCTCCTCAATCAACGCGGTGGAGGTCGCCCTCCGGTGCGAGGAGGCGGGCGCTGCCGCGCTTACCATACACGGCCGCACCCGCACCCAGATGTACGCCCCCTCGGCCGATTGGGGGATCATCCGCGCGGTTAAGGAGGCGCTGAGCATCCCGGTCATCGGCAACGGTGACATCTTCACGGCCGCCGATGCCGCGCGCATGTATGAGGAGACCGGCTGTGACTTTGTCATGGTCGGGCGCGCCGCCGAGGGGAATCCCTGGATTTTCAGCCAGATCAACGCCCTGCTGGAGCATGGGCGGGTCCTCCCTGCCCCGCCGCTCTCGCAAAAAATGCTTGTTTTACTCGACCAGGTGCGGCGGATGGCCGCCTATAAGGGGGAGCGCACCGCGATTCTGGAGGCGCGTAAGCACGCGGCGTGGTATATGAAGGGCATGCGCGGCGCGGCGGAATATCGCCGGCAATGCGGAGAAATCTCCTCCATCGCCGAGCTGGAGGCACTTTGCGCCCGGGCGGTTTTTGAAAATGGGAAAGCTGCCGGCGCCGACGATTGAAAGGGGCTTTGGCTTTAGAAAAAGCAAGGGGCTGACTTTAAGGTATCGGGCGCACCCTGCCCGGTTTCAGGTTTGATTTTGATTAAAATTCATGCCGCGCCCAAAGGACATGGTATGCATAAAAAGAGGCCGGTTGCCGCTGCTTTTTGCGGTGGAATCGGCCTTTTGTTTTTTGGGGAAAGGGGCGGAGGGATCCTTCAAACCTCCTGCCGGCGCTTCTCAAACCCCTCGCCGAGGATTTCGCCCGCCTCCGCCACGATGATGAAGGCGCGGGGGTCGTGCGCGCGCACAGCAGCCAGCACGGCCGCCACATCACTCCGCCGCGCGGCGCAGATCAGCATGGTGCGCGGCCTCCCGGTATAGGCGCCGATCGTCTTGACCATGGTTACGCCGCGCCGCACACCCGTGAAGATGGCGTCGGCAATCTCGGTCGGGCGGTCGGTCATAATCAGCACTGCCTTTCCGCGATCGGCGCCGTACAGCAGGCTGTCCATAACGAAGGAGGCCGCGAACAGCTCCACTGCGGAATACATGGCCGTCTCGGCCTGACGGTAAACGAGGGAGGCGCTGATCACGATCGCCGCGTCAATCATAAGCATCAGCCGCCCCATGGACAGATGCGGAAAGCGTCGGTTAAGCACCTTGGCGGCGATGTCGATTCCGCCAGTCGTTGCGCCCCGCAGCATCACAAGCGCCAGCCCGGCTCCGGTAAAAATTCCGCCGAAAACGGCCGCCAGCAGCCGATCTCCGTGATATTTCGGCAGCAGCGCGTCAAAAATATCGAGTATGATTGCATTCAAAATGACCACCGCCGCCGTTTTCCAGATAAAACGGCCGCCGAACTGCCAAAGGCCGAGTATGACCAGCGGAATGTTCAGAATCAGCACCCAGAGGCCGGTGGAAAGCCCGGAAAAGCGGGTCAGCAGAGCCGCAATACCCGTGACCCCGCCGGGTGAAATCTCCGACGGCGTGATAAAAACCGCCACTCCCAGTGCATAAAGCGACACGCCGGCCAGAAAAAAGATCGCGTCGGCGAGACTGCGTTTCCAGTTACGCATAAAAAAATCCGCCCTTTTCGGGTCGGATTTTTTATTCAGTCGACCCGTTCGGAAGTAGTGTTCCCAAAACCGGTCGTCCATATTACCTCAAAAAGCTGTGCAATCCGCGCACTTTCCCCTTTCAAATGGAGATACCCGAACAGAGCCTCCAGCCCGGTCGCAGCGTGATACTCCTGATTCGTCGCGTTTTTCGGCGTGGTGGAGGTGTGCGCGTTGCGGCCGCGCTTGTAGACGGCCGCCTCCCCCTCGCTCAGCAGCGGCACAATCTGCGCGGCCGCGGCCGCCTGCGCGGGGGCGGAGACCAGCTTCACCGACAGCCCGTGCAGGCGCGAGGGGTGGGTTCCCTGTGCGGCCAGTCGCTCCCTTGTCAAGAGGCTGTAAACCGCATCCCCCACAAAGGCCAGCGCCAAGGGGCTGAGCAGCGCGGGGTTCTGATTGCCTGCTGACATATGCATTCCTCCCGAAAAGATCTGAGGCCGGACAAAAAGCCCCGTTTTTGGGGGCTTCATTCCGGCAGAAAATCGCCCGGCAAAGCGCCGGAAAATCAGGGCACATAATCAAACTCGATATCATACACACTGACCGTGTCCCCCTCCTGCACGCCGGCCTCCACCAGCGCGTCGATGATGCCGCTCTGGCGCAGCACACGCTCAAAATATTGCAGAGACTCGAAATCCTCCGGGTCGATGGTTTCCATCACCTTCAGCAGCCAGGGCGCGTCCTCCACAAAATAGACGCCGTCCTCTGTCCGGACGGTAAAGTCGCGCGCCGAGGAGCGAGCGGCAAAATCCTCCGGCGGAGCCGGCTCCGGCTCATAGATCCGCACAGCCGGCAGCTTGTGCAGCTCGGCCGCCGTAAAGTTGATGAGCGTATCGCACCCTTCGGCGATGGCGGCCATAATGGGAAAGTAGGGCAGCCCCTTCTCTTTAAAATAATCGGAAACCCGCGCAAGCTGCGCCTCATCCGCGAGGTCGCACTTGTTTCCCGCCACGATCTGCGGCCGTTCGGCCAGCTCGGGGCTGAAGGTGGCAAGCTCACGGTTGATAATCTCAAAATCCTCGATCGGATCGCGCCCCTCGCTGCCCGACACGTCGATCACATGCAGCAGAAGGCGGCAGCGCTCGACATGGCGCAAAAACTCATGCCCGAGGCCGACCCCTTCTCCCGCGCCCTCGATGAGGCCGGGGATGTCCGCCATGACGAAGCTCTCCCCTTCTCCCATACGGACGACGCCGAGCACCGGCGTCAAGGTGGTGAAGTGATAGTTGGCGATCTTTGGCCTGGCCTCGCTCACGACCGAGACGAGGGTCGATTTACCCACATTGGGAAAGCCGAGCAGTCCAACGTCGGCCAGCAGCTTCAGCTCAAGCTGCACCTCCAGCTCCTCACCCGGGGCGCCGCTCTTGGCGAAACGTGGAATCTGCCGCGTCGCGGTGGCGAAATGGGTATTTCCCCAGCCGCCCTTTCCGCCCTTGGCGATCACGACCGGCGCATCTCCCGATACGTCCGCGATGAGGCGGCCGGTCTCCGCCTCCCTCACCAATGTGCCGCGCGGAACACGAACGACCAGGTTGGGCGCGCTTTTTCCGGTGCAGCGGCCGCCGCTGCCGTTCTTCCCGTTTTCGGCAAGGTATTTGCGTTTATAGCGGAAATCGGCCAGCGTCGACAGATTGTCGTCAACCTGAAAAATCACGTCGCCGCCCCGACCGCCGTCTCCGCCGTCCGGGCCGCCGTTGGCCACATATTTCTCACGATGAAAGGTGACGGCGCCGTTTCCGCCATCTCCTGCTTTTATTTTGATTTTTGCGGTATCCACAAACATGAAACATCGCTTCCTTTCGGTTGAAGGGCGGCCGCCCTGTTCGCTCTGCGTAATTCAAAAGTGGCCTGCCTTCCCTTTTGCGCCGTGAAAATCCCGGCGGCAGTCACTATTCTTCCCGGATTTTGTTTTTAAAATTCTGTATGTTCAGGAGGCATCGCGCCGTACCCGCCTGATGCAAAAGGTCGATTTTTTTATCCGAGTGGGTGCTGTTCCAATCCACGATAAAATAGCCGTTCGCATACCTCGCCCGCAGGCAGGCACGCCCAAGGGCATATTCAAACATGAGGAGGCCGCGCTCCGCCTCCCTCTGCGCATAGGGATAGAGCCGCATAAAGCCGTCGAGCAGCCAGCCGTGCCAGTTGGGAAAATCGACGCCGAACACATAGGCGCCCTCCTCCTCATCGAAAAGGCCGAAGCCGTCGAAGGAGGCGGCCGCCGACTCCACCGCGTCGTCGAGATAGGCCTGCTCTCCCGTGGCGCCGTAGAGCATGGCCGCGGCGCTGATGGCCGTGCCGGTCGTATAGGTGAAGAAGGTGCGGTTAACCGCAAACGCCGTGTCGATCGAGTCGGCGATCAGCCCGTTCTCCGTGCGGAGATACTCCCGCACCCAGGCATAAATCTTCTTCGCCCAGTCGAGGTAAGCGGCCTCCCCCGTTTTTTCATACAGCCAGACCGACAGCATGGCCGCCGGAGAGTTGGTGAAGCCGTTTTTATCCTCTTTCAGCCCCTCTTTCCACCAGATGCCGCCGCCAATCTCCGTATCCCAGCCGGAATAGAGGTATTCGGCAAGCCCCTTCGCCTTTTCCAGATAGGCCGGATCGCCGAACCGATCATAGGCATCGCAGAACTCCAGCGCCAGCCAGGCGTTGTCGTCGTAGTAGACGTCTCCGCCGACCTTATCATAGCTTGAGCTGTAGGAAAGCAGCCCGTCGGTGCGTATGTACATGTACCGGGTATCGAGGGCGGCGAGGGCAGCCTTGTAGCGGTCGGCGCCCTCGCTATCCTCCGGATGGAGGGTAAGATAAGCATTCTGCATCTGCAAAAAGCTGCCGTAGGGCCAGGCGAAGGCCGTCTGACTCTTATCATCGAGGTACTCGTACGCCTTGCCCAGCGTGCCGTCCCAGAAATCGGCGACCACCATGGCGTAGAGCTTGTCCCCCTCCACCTCGAAATCGAGGTTTCGATACTTTTCCCCCTCCGGCGCGTCTGGATCAAACGCCGTTCCGCCATCCCGGGTCGCCACCGTAATTCCGGAGGAAGCCGAGCTATCCTCCTGCGGAGTTTCGACCGTTTGGCAGCCTGAGAGAAGCAAAAGGATAAAAGCAAGCAGAAAAGCCGATACTCTTTTTACCATATGCGGCGCCGCCTTTCTTATTTTTATAAAAGCATCCTCAAAGCGGAAGGTGCGGCCGCCTTTCGCCCGTTTATGAAAAAATCCCGGGTCAAAAACCCGGGATTTTCGGTGTTTGATAATCGCCTTACTGCTCGGCAGCGTAGACGCTGACCTTCTTGCGGTTGCCGCCGAAAGTCTCAAACTTGACGGTACCGTCGATCTTGGCGAACAGGGTATCGTCCGAGCCCTTGCCGACATTCTCACCCGGATGGAAGTGGGTGCCGCGCTGCCGAACGAGGATATTCCCCGCCAGAACAAACTGACCGTCGCCACGCTTCGGGCCGAGACGCTTGGACTCGCTATCGCGTCCGTTGTGCGAGCTGCCCTGCCCTTTCTTATGCGCAAAAAGCTGAATGTTTATCTTTAACATTTGTTACACCTCCGAATGGACTTCAATATATCTCTCATACTGCTGCGCAAGGCCGGTCATATGCAGCCGGAAGCCTTCAAGTGTCGTCTGCGCCTGCGCAAACGAGTCGATAAGCTCCAGCCGGAGATAGGATTCATCCACCTCAATCTCCGCCTTTGCGCCGATCACCTCTGTGATCGTGTTGCAGGCCATGTAGGCTGCCGACGATACCGCCGAGCAGACCAACCGGCCGGTTTCATCCTTCCCGTCGGCCGTACAGTGCCCGGAAAGGGTAAATCCCGTGAGCAGGCCGTTCCTGCTCCGGAAGGTTACACGGTTCATTATTCAGCCGAGTAGACCTCGTCTCCAATGGCGCTGATCTGCACCTTGGTGTAGGGCTGTCTGTGTCCCATCTTGCGGGAACTGCTCTTCTTCGGCTTGTAGGTGAAAACGGTGATCTTCTTGCCTCTGCCGTTTTTCAGAACAACAGCCTTAACCGGAACGTCAACGTAGGGTGCGCCCACCTTGATCTCGCTTCCGTCGCCGACTGCGATGGCCTTGAATTCGACCGTCTCCTCTGCTTCGGCGTTCAGCTTCTCTACGAAAAGGATGTCGCCGTTCTGCACGCGGTACTGCTTACCGCCGGTTTCGATGATTGCGTACATGTGAATGTAGCACCTGCCTTGATTTCAGACTCGCTATTCCCCGGGTGCGGCAGGAAAACCTGTCCGTCTTTTCAAAATACCCGGAATATGCGGCTTAACGATTATACTATAAAATACGCTCCGCGTCAAGGAGAAATTTTAAAAAATCCTCTAACGCGGAGCTTTTTTCTTTTATTCAACCGTTACGCGGTGGAAAACCTTCTTGCCCTTCTTGATTTTCAGGCCGCCGTCCGCAAAATCGGCTGCCGTCACCACATACAGCGGATCGGTCGCCTTTTCTCCGTTCAGGCTGACGCCTCCCTGCTGAATCAGGCGCCGCCCCTCCCCTTTGGAGGGGATGAGGCCGCAGCGCAGCATCAGGTCAAGAATCGGCATACCCTCTCCAAACTCGGCAGAAGATAACGCGGTGGTAGGCATATTGCTGTCGTCAGCGCCGCCGCCAAAGAGGGCGCGCGCGGCCGCCTGCGCCTTCTCGGCCTCCTCCAGGCCGTGAATCAGGGCGGTCAGCTCAAAGGCCAGCCGTTCCTTAACCGGGTTCAGCGCGCCGCCCTCCAGCTTCGCATACTCACGAATCTCCTCCAGCGGAACGAAGGTCAGCATCTTCATGCAGTTGATGACGTCGGCGTCATCCACATTGCGCCAGTACTGATAGAATTCATAGGGAGAAGTCTTTTCCGGATCGAGCCAAACAGCACCCTTTTCGGTCTTGCCCATCTTCTTGCCCTCGCTGGTCAGCAGCAGGTTGAAGGTCATGCCATAGGCCTCCTTCTGCTCCTTGCGGCGGATCAGCTCGACGCCGCCGATGATATTGCTCCACTGGTCGTCGCCGCCAAGTTCGAGCACACAGCCGTATTTCCGGTTGAGGACGAGAAAATCATAGCTCTGCATCAGCATATAGTTGAGCTCAAAGAAAGAAAGCCCCCGCTCGAGCCGCTGCTTATAGCACTCAAAAGCCAGCATCCGGTTGACCGAGAAATGCACCCCTACCTCCCGCAGAAAGTCGATATAGTTGAGGTCGAGCAGCCAGTCGCCATTGTTGGCCATGGTGGCCTTTCCGTTCGAGAAGTCGACCAGCCGTCCCATCTGCTTCATAAAGCAGGAGACATTGTGATCAATCTCCTCCCGCGTCAGCATTTTACGCATGTCGCTCTTGCCCGAGGGGTCGCCGATCATGCCGGTGCCGCCGCCGAACAGGGCGATCGGGTGATGCCCGTGCCGCTGCATATGCGACATGACGATCATGGCCACAAAATGCCCGACATGCAGGCTATCGGCCGTCGGATCAAAGCCGATGTAGAAGGCAGCTCCGCTGCCGTTCAGCAGCTCGCGCACCTTCTCCTCATCCGTTGTCTGCGCGACCAGACCGCGCTCCTTCAGTTCATCAAAAAGCGTCATTTTTATACCTCCAATATGATACGGCGTTTTAAGCCTCTTCCCCGTCGCGGACAAAACACGAAGCCATGCGGCTTTTCTCCGGTTCAGATAAAAGCCGACAAAAAGAAAACCGCCCGTCTGCCGCGCAGAACACGCAGCAGAGGGCGGAAAAATCCACGGTACCACCTCTGGTTCACGGCGGCCTCACGACCGACGCCTCACCGGGTTTTTTAAAAACCCGCAAAGCAGTATAACGGCTGCTGTACCCCGGTCGAACCTACGCAGGAGACGCGCCCCCTTCAGCCCGACAGTTCCCGGATGTATTCGCACAAAATCCCCCGCCGCAGCCTCCCAGCAAAACGGCCGCTCTCTTTGGGTCGGGCGGAAACGGCTACTTCTTCCGTTCAACACCTTGTTTTTTTGAATGATAGCACAAAGCCGCCGTTTTGTCAATAGCAAGGCGGCGAAAGCAGGCTTGAGCCTTCATCGAAAAACACAAAGAGAGGCCGGCGCCGCCCGCCGCTTACGGTAAAAGCCCCGGAGTCCATATAAAAAGCTCCGGGGCTCTTTTCTGTATTCTGCAAAAGCTCAGCCATCGCGGCCTTTTCGGGAATCCGGCGCGGCATAAGCCTTTTACCCGCTTTACCCGGCAGAATTATTTTGCGTAAACTGTCTCCGCCGCCGCGCAAAAATCCGACAGACCGCCGGTAAAGGGGCGAAGCCGCATCCGGAAGGTGAAGCTCTTCTCATCCAGCCGGTACTGCGGCAGGAGCTCCGGCCCGCAGGAATTGGAGCCGACCCCACTCTGCTTATAATCCACGCAGACATGGGTAACGCCCGCCGCCGGAAGTTCGAAGTCGTGCGCCGCGCTTTCCAGCTCCTTCTGGCTGTACGGAAGGGCGGAGAACTCAAAGCCCTCCTCTTCCCCGATCAGGAGAAGGCCGCTGCCGAGTGCATCCTCCACCGCGGCAAATCGTACGCCCCAGTGGTTCCCGCAGGTTTGCGGCCGGATGTAGTCGGTGAGGGAGTCGGCCGGCGTCGTCTCAAACAGGCCGAGGCTGGAGGCATGGTGCCGGTCGGCATAGCTGTCTCCCGGGCCGTAGCCGAAATAGCGCACCCGCGCCGCCGCCTTATCCATTCCAAAGCAGAAGCCGAATCGCGGCAGATAGGGAGCTTTCTCCCCCACCTCGACCGCAGTGGAGACCGAAATCTCTCCCGCGCTGTTCACACTCCAGCAAGCGGTCGCCCGAAGCTGCACCGGCTTGGTCGGCGCGGCAAGGGAAAAGTCAACGTTAATCTCCACGCCGGTATCGTTCTGGTTGCATTTGAGGTCGTACACCTTGACCGCAAGCCGGTCATAGCCCGCGTTCCGCCAATGGTTGACGATATTCTTATCATTATCGGTCGGTGCGCGCCAGGCCGAATACTCCATCGGCTCGGACAAGAGGTTTTTCCCGTCCATTTCCAACCGGGAGAAGGCGGCTCTGCGCTTATCGAAGGTGTAGGAGAAGCCCGCTCCGGTAATCCGGATGGCGTGGGTGCCCTCAGTCGCACTGAGCATGGTCTCCGGCAGGGGGGCAAGGTGCGGCTGCTGCACGGTCGGGAGGATAAACTGGGCAAAGGCCATCTCGGTTCCGGCGGGAACGATCGGGTCGCCGCCCAGCTGCCGGAAGGAAAGTCGAATGCAGCACACGCCGTCCTCCGGCCGCTTGTAGTCAATTTCAACCGTTTCGCTCTTCTGCGGCGGGATGACCAGCGTGCCGACCAGCCCCTCGTCAAACACCGCCCCATTGCGGGTCACCTCATAATAGCACTCGAACCGGGAGAGGTAGGTGAAATCATACAAATTGTGCACCTTAAAACGCCCGGCGGAAAGATCCTCCGCCTCTACCCGAACCGGCTGCACAACCGCCTTCAGCTCGCGAAGGCCCGGCATCGGCTCTTTCTTGGGGGAGATCAGTCCGTCACAGCAGAAGTTGCCGTCGTGATCATACTCTCCGAAATCGCCGCCGTATCCAAATTTTTCTTTCCCGGCCGGCGTTTTCCCCATATAGATGCCGTGGTTGTACCACTCCCACACGAAGGCACCCATAAAGTTCGGATTTTGGTAAATTACCTCCCAGTAATCGGCGAGGTCGCCCGGGCCGTTGCCCATGGCGTGACTGTATTCACAAAGCATCAGCGGACGGGGGTCGGTCGCATCCGCACAGTAATTGCGGCACCACTCCACTCCCGCGTACATGCGGCTGACCACATCCGGCTCCGGCGCGTATTTATACTCCTCCAGCTGCCAGTGCCCCTCATAATGGGTAAAGCGGGAGGGATCCCGCCGCTTGCAGAAAGCGATACAGGCCATGATGTTCCGGCCGTAGCCCGACTCATTCCCCATCGACCAGCCGATTACC
>UQRS01000065.1 GCA_900543525.1 uncultured Oscillospiraceae bacterium | reverse complement strand
ACCAATTTGCGGGAACAAACTTTTACATTCTTGCGGGAAGGAGAACGCGCAAAATGGAAACCTTTCGGGACAACTGCCAGCCCAACTGGAATGAAAATTCCGTGCGTATTATGCACACGCCCAGCAAGCTGGCAAAGACGGCCCTTTTTTATGTGCAGGAGGTCGGGAATTTTTCCACCCATCCGGGATATTATACCGAGCGGTCGCACATGAACTCGCTTTTGATTTTATATACAATGAGTGGCTGCGGCCGTCTGCAGTACGCCGATCAGGAATACGAGCTGCCGTCCGGATCGCTGATGTGGATCGACTGTATGCCGCCGCACCGGTATGAAATTGCGGGAGACAGCTGGGACTTCATCTGGCTGCAGTTCAACGGCGCCACCAGTCGGGAGTATTATAAGGAGTTTGTCCGGAAAAATCCCCCGGTCGTGCAGCTGCCGACCTACACCCTGCTGCCGGGCTGCATCAAGTCGCTGATTATCAACACCCGGAAGCCGTCGTATAAGTCGGAGATTCAGTCCTCCCGCCTGATTGTGAACGCGCTGACCGAGCTTCTCTGCCTTGAGCCGGAGCCGGAGGAAACTCCGGTTGAAATCCCGCAGCTGATCAGCAATGTCGCGCGGTATATTGAGAATCGGTTCAACGAACCGATTCTTCTGGATACTCTGTCGACCCATTTTGCGATGAGCAAGTTCCATCTCGCGCGGGAGTTCAAGCGATATATCGGCTTTTCTCCGGGTGAATATCTGATCCTCTGCCGCACCAACGAGGCCAAGGACCTGCTGAAAAACACCAACATGCCGGTGCGGGATATCGCCAAGGCGGTCGGCGTGGAAAATGAGAGTCACTTCTCCAACCTTTTCCGCCGAAAGACCAACATGACTCCCCGTGAATTCCGGAAAATGTGGAAAAATCAGACCTGAGGCAATTTTCCCGAACCAATTTTCCCGAACCAATTTTCCTGAGGCCATTTTTCTGAGGTCATTTCGGCCGGTGCGGGCGGCGCCGACAGGGGGAGAGGCAGGGAACAACTCCTCCGCGCCGCCCGAAAGCAAGCCGAGCGGCCGAAGTGGGCAAGACGGCCAGCCACCGCTCGAAACAGCCGGAAGCGGCCGAGCGGCCAAAGTGAACAAAACGTCCAACCACCGGCCGAAATGGCCAGAGTGGCTGGAGCGGTTGGAGCGACTAAACGGCCGAAATGGCCAGAATGGCTGAACCGGACGAAACGGCTGAAGCAGCATTTTTGAGAAAAGGCGCAGCCTGCCCGGCAAAGCGCCGCCTTTACTTCAAATTACCTTGACGCCGTTTGCCCGGACGCTGAATTTCATGCCCAGCTCCTCCGCGGCGCGGCGGCACATCAGCATCCGGTCGAGGAATATTTCAAAATAATCCAGCATGGTGCACATCTCTTCATCCAGATCAATGTCCAACGCGATCACCCGGTTTTCGGTATCAATCCGCAGCGCAGAGCTCTTTGCGGCATAGTTCACCCGGTCGTGCTTGTCAAAATTGGCGATTACGGGATTGCGCACCCGGTTGCGGCGCACGTCGGTCTTGTCCGCAATGATCAGCGCCGCCGAAACGGCGTTATAGGCGCTGCCGGTTCCCTCGTCATGGTTGCCGATCGCGGCGATCACCTCGGCAATTTCCGCCGACGGCATCCCCATCGTGTTCAGGATTTGAAAGGCCATGAGCGCGCCGGTATGGGCGTGATCGGTGCGGTTGACGCTGTTGCCCATGTCGTGCATATAGCCGGCAATTTTGGCCAGCTCGATCCGGCGGTCGTCCATCCCCAGCTGCGCAAGGATGCGGCCGGCCGTTTCGGCCGTTTTCACGGCGTGGGTTCTGGAGTGCTCGGTAAACCCAAGCGCGCCCAGCACCTCATTCCCCTTGTCGATATAGGCGGCGATGTCCGGATGATTGCGAATCTGTTCGTATGTGATCTGCATGCTGTATCCTCCCTTAACGGCCGCGCGGGCGGTTTTCCGGCAGCCCGGCGGCCCGATTGTCCCTATTTTACCCCGTCCTGCGAAAAAGCACAAGCCGATCCCTTCAAAAATCGTGCGGAGGACATATCCTTCCCTGGCAGGTGAGCTTTGATGAAATATTACGGTACCGGACTCTTCTCCAACGGGCAGAAAATCTCCCTGAACTCCCGCTACCTCTCCTCCTGGGATGGGGAGATAGACGCCAGCCTTCCGGAGGATTGCTTTCGCCTTTTTGATTATGATATCAATATCGGAATTTTAAGCATCCATGTCATCGACCTGCTAAAGGTGCGCCCCGACCGCACCTGGCATGTTGAGGAGCATTTTCACACTTCCTACGAGCTGCACATCATCCCCTATGGCAAGGGGAGCATCACACTGGACGGCAGCACCTTTTCGGTGGGGCCGGGACAGTTTTATCTGACCGGGCCATATGTCAAGCATGAGCAGCGCTCCGACCCGGAGAATCCGATGGCGGAATACTGCCTGAAATTCGATATCCGTTTCCCGGCAGAAGGGGCGGTCGACACGCCCGGGTATCAGGCCGAGCTGAACACCTATCGTAGCATTCTGGGCACCAGTTATCCCCGCCCGTTTGAGGATCGGTACCGGCTCTCCGCCGCGTTTGAGGAGATTTTTACAGAGGTCGAGCAGGCCGACATCGCCTACGCCCTCAAGGTGCAGATGCTGATTACCGACATTCTGATCGGCGTCATGCGCACCGTTTCCGGCGCGGTGGAGAAGGAGACGTCTGCCGATTCTCCCCAGCCGGACGAGCGCGCCGGACGGCTTTCCGTTATTCAGAATTTTATCGCCTCGAACTACGCGCGCAAAATTTCCATCCGCGATCTGCAGGGCATCCTCTTCCTCAGCGCAAGGCAGATTGACCGGATTCTGCAAAAAGAGCGCGGCATGACCTTCCACGCCTGCCTGCTGCGGCAGCGGTACACCGCCGCAAAGGCGCTGATCTCCAGCTCGACCCTCTCTCTGCATGAGATTGCGCTGCGCACCGGCCTCTCGGGAGAGGGGCACCTGCACAAGGTATTCCGAAAATTTGACGCGCATTCCCCCGGCTTTTACCGCGAGAAGAAGCATACCGCAAGCGGCAAAGGCAATCGCCAGCCGGGCGGGCAGTAACCGGCCGCCTCCCTTATCGGAGTGCGGCCGGTTTTTTATTTCCGGATGCGGCGGCGTATTCTTACATTTAATATATAGGCATATACAGCGCCCTCGAACGCCTCCTATTATGCTTTTGAATATATAATAAAATTTGCAATCTGCATGTTTTAGTATATAGTCAGCATATATAAAAACGTATTTTACAACCCCTCTTTTCTCATGCTATTATATGTTTGGCATTTTGTACAAATTTTTATAGGAGGGTTATGTTTTTATGAAGAAAAGGCCAAAAGAACTTCTTCGCCTTCTTCTTGCCTTTACGGCCATGCTGGCACTGCTGCTCAACAGCGCCTTTGCCGCCGTAATCGCGGAGGGTGACGCCACCCTGACCGACCGCATCGCGGCCGCCGGGGAGGGAGAGGTGATCGCGCTCGACAAGGATTATACCGAGGCGATCACGATTCCTGCCGGAGCGAAAATCACGCTGGATCTGGCGGGCAAGAAGCTGACAAGCACCACAGCGACCGTTGTCACCAACAACGGTGACCTGACCCTGACCGACTCGGTCGGCGGCGGCCGGATCGAGCGCACCGCCCAAACCGGCGACACGACCGGCATCCGCAACAACAGCGGCGCGGTGCTGAAGATGGAGGCCGGCACAATTGAGGTGATCACCGTCACCTCCGGCACGGCTGTGGGCATCTACAACGCCGGCCGAATCACCGAAATCGCCGGGGGAGAGATTCTGGCCTCCACGCCCGGATCGACCTATGCCTACGGCATCTCGAACCAGGGGGGTACCATCGACCTGATTTCGGACGGCTATGTTTTCGGCGGCATCACCGCCTTCAACAAAAACGGCAATAACGCCATGGCCATCAACAACGGGTCGAACGGCACGATTACCTCGATTACCGGCGGCGTTTTTGTCGGCAGCGTCCGGACGGGCGGCGGCGGATACGGCATCCGCAACGACGGCACGGTCAACGTGTCGGGCGGCGCCTTCCGCGGCAACACGCCGGGCAACTCGATCTATCAGCGGGGCGGCAGCTTTACATATGCGAGCGGCTGCGCCCTCTCCTCCAACGACGACGGAATGAAGGTTGTCCTCGCAAAGGGGCAGCATTTCGTCTCCCTGTTGGATGAGGCCGAGACGCCGGTCGCCGCCTACATATATGATGAGGCAGGCAGTCTCGTCAAAAAAATGGGGCGGATCCGGAACGGCTACACCGTTTATAAAAACGGGGAGAAGATCTTTTTGACCGAGGCCAGCCTCAGCCAGTACACGGCCAACACCACGCTGACCACTTATACAAAAGACAGCCCGGTTTATTATTTCCTCGGCTCGTCGGTTACCTACGGCAGCAACAACTACGGCAACAGCTATGCCGATTTTCTGGCCGACGACCATGACATCGTTGTGAATAAAAAGGCGGTTTCCGGCACGACGCTGGTTGACAACGGCTCTTCGAGCTATGTCTCCCGCATGAAGGCGCAGATCAGCCAGAACGCGCCGGTTGACAAGCTGATCGTGCAGCTTTCGACCAACGACGCCGGACAGAACAAGCCGCTCGGCACGCTCAGCGACAGCTTCGCGTCGGAGGACCAGGACACCTCCACCATCATCGGCGCGATCGAGTACATCATCGCCTACGCGTATGAGACCTGGGGCTGCGACGTGATTTTCTGGACCAATCCGAAATACAGCAACGGCAACTACTACGCCATGTACAAGGCGATCTTCGAAGTGCAGGAGAAGTGGGACATCGGCGTCCTTGATTTTTATGCGCTCGGCACGCCGGCCGACGGACTGATGTCCGACGCGGTCCATCCGAACGAGGCCGGCTATCGCTGGATGACGCCGATCGCCTATGACTACCTGACCAATTTCGTAAACGGAGAGGCCAGCGTCGACAAGGATAAAGTGGCGGACGTCATCGCCAAAATCGACGCCATCGGCGAGGTCACGCTGGACGCGGCCTGCATCGAGCGGATTCAGACCGCCCGAGCCGCCTACTCCGGCCTGAATCCGATGGAGAAGAAGTCGGTCACCAACGCCGGCGTGATGAAAAACGCCTTTGACGAGTATTGCAGCAAGTACACGCAGGAAAACGACGATCTGCTGCTCGGCTTTGACTTTGAAAATAAGTCTCTGGCCGACGCCGGCAACCGTGTCACAGCAGAGGGCAATGACGCCATCACCTTCGTGGACGGCAGAACGCCCGGCACGACCGCTGCGCATTTCACGGATTATGATTTCTGCGGCGTCGCATTTGACAGCAGCAGTTATGATCCGCTGGCGGCAGCCGGCGACGCGCTGACCCTTTCCACCTGGGTGAAATTTGACGCGGTTCCGGCCAACAACACCACCCTGTATATGATCAAGTCGATGAGCGGCGGCAGCTTCGGCTATGTCCGGCTGAAGGCCAACAGCAGCAGCTATATCGTCAGCATCCGGCCGGTCAACGGCACCGAGGTATTGCTGCAAACCAACACCGTGCCTCTCGCCGGGCAGTGGACCCTTCTGACCTATGTGCAGGAGGGGGACATCGGCCGGTTCTATGTCAACGGCCTCCTGCTGGCGGAGAGCGTCATGCCCAGCATCACCTCCCTGCGGCAGAACGGCGGCGCAAGCTACTCCTACCTCTTCACAGTCGGCAGCGGAAACGAGTGGGCTGTGGATCCCGATCCGGAAGGCGCAATGGACAGCTTCGACTTTTATAACCGCGCGCTCTCCTCGGATGAGATTCTGAACGCCTATGACTCCGGCGCGACTGCCAAGCGGACGGAGGTTTTGTCCACCGCGGCCGCAAACGGCGGCAAGCTGGTCTCGATTGATTTTGAGGACGGAACGGCAAACGACGTCGCCGGACGGATCACCCCGATTGTCGGCGAGTCGGTTTCGATCGTCGACGGCGGCAAGTACGGCAGCAAGTCGGCCTCCTTCGTGAGCACCAAGTCGCGCGCCTCCATGCTCCGCTGGAAACAGGATGAGTATGATCCCTTCCTCTATGCCGAGGGCGGCGCGACCATCTCCATGTGGGCGAACATCGAATCCCTGAGCGGAGAGGAAATCCTCTTTGCCTACGGCTTCTGGGGCTATCGCTTCAATCTGCAGCGCAGCGGCGGTCAGCTGCTGGTCAGCGCCAGGAACTATGACAGCACGACCAGTGAGTTTAAAGTACCCGGCCTCGATAATCTGAAGGGCGACTGGGCACTGATCACCGTGACCTGCGACGCAGAAGGCGTCTACACGGTTTATTTCAACGGGGAGAAGGCCGGAAGCCAGAAGCTGAGCTTCTCTCTCTACGACCTTGCGAAGTACGGCGCGACCACCAACAAGCGCAACACAACCGCTGAGACCAACAACTACTACGGCTACTACTCCATCGGCGGAAACAACTACTGGGCCGACCGGGTCAACATGGTCGCGCTGGTCGATGATTTCGCCATCTATGACGGCGTTCTCTCGACCAGACAGATCATGGAGCTGTATAATCCCTCCCTGACCGGCGACACCGAAAAAATTGCCAACGTCGTCGCCCTGCTGGAGAAGATCGCAGTCTATTCCGACGATTATTACACCAAGGTGGCCGAGGCCAAGGCGGCCTACGACGCGCTGACCGCCTATGAAAAGGCGTGCGTTACCAACGCCGACCTGCTTGACAAGGCGGACAGCATCTATCAAAACTGGCTGGCCGATCAGAACGGTGGCAAGCTGGTCTCGATCGACTTTGAGGACGGAACGGCAAACGACGTCGCCGGCCGGATCACCCCGATTGTCGGAGAGTCGGTCTCGATCATCGACGGCGGCCACTACGGAAGCCGGCAGGCCTCCTTCATCAACACCAAATCCCGCGCCTCCATGCTCCGCTGGAAGCAGGATGAGTACGATCCCTTCCTCTATGCCGAGGATGGCTCGACCGTCTCGATGTGGGTGAATTTTGAGGCGCTCGCTTCGGGCTCGATCATCTTCAACTACGGCTTCTGGGGCTATCGCTTCATCCTGGCGCGCGACGGCGACAACCTCCTCGTCAGTGCCAGAAACTATGACAGCACCACCAGCGAGTTTAAGGTTGCCGGCCTGGCAAACCTCGTGGGAAGCGGCTGGTCGCTGCTGACCATGACCTGCGACCGAAACCGGATTTACACCATTTACTTCAACGGGCAGCAGGTCGGACGGCAGGTACTGAGCTTCTCGCTCTACGACATTGCGGCCGATGGCGCGGCAACCTCCAAGCGCAACACAACCGATGAGACCAACAACTACTACGGCTACTACTCCATCGGCGGAAACAACTACTGGGCCGACCGGGCCAACATGGTGGCGACGGTTGATGATTTCGCCATTTACAACCACGCCATGACGGCGGCGGAGGTGTACGACCTCTACAACGTCACCGACCCGGCGATGCTGGCCACCAGTGTGGAGAACACCATCAACGCCATCGGAAACGTGGACTATTCAATCGCCTGCGGCAGCCGGATTTCCGCCGCCCGTGCAGCCTATGACGCGGCTTCGGATGAGGTAAAGGCGCTGGTAAAGGGGCTTGACACCCTGACCGCGGCCGAGGCGGCTTATGCCAAGCTTTACGCCGGCGTACGCAAGGTCGACAACGCAAGCGAGGTTACCGCGATTTCCGGCCCTGTGAACGGCAACGCGGCCGAAAACTTCGACAAGCTGTTCGACGGCAAATCCAACACCAAGTTCGGCCACGGAACCTATACCACGCCTTTCGTATGGAAGGTGGATAAGGCGGTCTCTGCAAAATACTACTCGCTGATGACCGGTACCGACAGCGGCACCTGGACCAGGCGGAATCCGGTTACCTGGACCATGTACGGCTCCAACGACGAGGGCACGACCTGGACCGAAATCGCGGCCGAGACCAACAACACCAGCCTGCCCGACGCCAACTCGGTGGAGGTCATGTTTGAAATTGCCAACCCGGGCGCGTACGATTATTATAAGATCGAGTTCCCCGCCCAGGGCGACAAGTTCATGCAGCTGTCCGAGCTGACCCTCTATGTTCTGGATCCGGCCGATTATTCCGAGGTCGAGGCAGCACTGGCGGCCGTCCCGGAGGATCTTTCGATCTACAGCGCAGCGTCGGTAGAGAATCTGCAGAAGGCGATCGACGCGGTAGACTGGGGCAAAATCTCCGCCGATCAGGCGATTGTCGACGGCTATGCGGCAGCGATTCGCAGCGCCATCGACGCGCTGACGGTCCGCGCAGTGGAAATGTCGATCGACATCTCCGCCGGCATGGTTACCCCGGCCGCCGCGAACGGCAAGTATGACATCACCTGGAACGCGCACATTCTGGCCGGCGCGGACACCAACTACGCCGCCATCAGCAGCCAGATTCAGATCAAGAACTACGGCGTATACTATGCCGCCGGTGAGGAGGAGATTGAAAAACTGCGCAAGGGCGACGCCAATGCCATCGCGAGAATGATCTCCTTCGGCAGCGGCGACGACATTGATGTCTACACCCACTACGGTTTCCGGCTGAAGAACGTAGCGGAAGGCCGTCTGCGCACCGCAATGTTCTACCTCACTTATGAGTATGAGGGTGTGTCCTACACCATTTGCAGCGCAGCCGATACGGCAACCACCGCTGCGAGAAGATAAGCCCACACCGCACGAAATATCCTTTGCAGCCGGCCGTCCCGCAGAGCTTTGCGGGGCGGCCGGCTTTTTGTTAAAAGAAAGCTCCCCGGTTTTGCCGGGAAATATTGATTATCTGCCGGCCGCAAAAAAAGGGGACAGTACCTGCCGACCGCCTCCGAACTGTTCCCCCCCGAAAGAAAGGGGGGCTTTTCGCCCATTCTCCGGTTTTGGACAACAAAAACACCCGGGAAGAAGGGGTGCTGCCCCCTCTTCCCGGGTGAAAATGCGATTTTCTTTTTTATAAATTACTCCTCTGTGCCGGAGACGATCAGGGCACGCAGCGCCACAACGTCGGAGACGGTCAGATTCTGATCCGAATTATCCAGGTTGCCGGCCGCAAACTCACGATCGGTCCAGCTGCCGGCCACGATCAGCTTACGCAGCTCGACCACGTCGGAAACGGTGATCTTGCCGTCATTGTCGACGTCGCCGCGTTTGACCGTCAGCTCAGCCAGCCGGGCTTCGGCTGCCTCCAACGTCTCCAGCGCAGTAACCAGCGCTTTTGCGGCGTCACTCAAGGCCTCATATGCCGCGCGTGCGGCTGCGATTTGCTCGGCCTGAGACAGCGAAACAACCTCTCCGATTGCGAGAATCTGTGCGTCGACCGCCGCGGCAGCCTCTGCATCCGGGTTGGTCGTCGCACCGGTATAAATCTGAACCCAGTCGAAAGCGGCAGCACCGTCTGAGGCGATATACAAATCATGCAGGCCGGACACGTCCTTCAGGTCAATGGACAAATGCTGATAGCCGTCTGCATCCACGGTCTTTGCCCGCCCGATCAAATTTTCAGCACCGTCCAGCGCCACGGTAACCGTTGTACCAGCCACGGCCGCAAGGCGGATATTCAGTCGGCTCGCGCCCTCGCCGAAATCCATGCCCGGGAAGGTAGCCGTGCCGCCCGCGTTCAGCCGCAGTGCACGGCCAGTCTCAGCCTCGGTGTCGTTCTGCACCGTCCCCGCGGAGATGCTTGACGCATACTCGGCCGGAGTTTTTGCATTGTCAGGATTTATAACATAGCAATTTTCGCTGAAACGGGAAAATTCCTCGGTAAAGCCCATCTGCGCCAGCGTGGTCGCCGCGCCCGTGCTGCCCTGGAAGGTGATATTCTCGAACGAGACGTTGCTGATCTCAATACCCTCCGCCTTGCCCAACAGCTTGGGAGTGGATGTGCTGGCGCAGCGGACATTGATATTTTTAACCTTTACATCCGTGATTGGGCCGCCGGTACCGCTCGATGCCTGAATATACGCTACGAACCAGGTTTTGTGATCGTCGTTCTGATGCACAATATTTTCCACATCAATATTTTCAAAAGCAATGCTGCGAACAGAAGCGCCGCCCTGCTTGTAGTGGATGCCGAGGCCGACCGCACACTCATACACCGTGCCGTTCCGGAAGGTGATATTCTGCTGGTCGAGACTCACGCCCTGCCCGGCCTTGAAGCCGTAGCAGCCGGTCCAGGATACACAGTCGTCAAACAGGATGTTGTCGTTGATTTCGCCATCACCGTCTCCCCAGCCGCCGGCAATCTCTCCGCTGGAGCCCATATACGCCTTGGTGGAGAAGGGATCATCCCACATGATACCGATGGCATGGCGAACTACGACCTCCTGACAGCCGCAGATGTCGATACCGTCATCCTCTCCCAGCTTGACGGTATTGAGGATTTTGATGTTGAGAAACTCCAGATGATCCGACCATGCAGGAACAATCGACCACATGCCCGAGTCGCGGTAGGTAATGCCGTCGGTTGTAAAATAAGAGGTATTGACCGGCGACAAGGTCTGCAAGGCGAAGCCAAGCGCGCGGACGTTATAGCCGTCGCCGTCCACCGTTCCGCGGCCACAGATTTTGATGTTCGTCGAGTCATTTTCGGTATAAATCAGATAGGTGATCGGCAGGCCGAGAGAGTTTTTGCGTCCCTTGACAGCAAAATCATCCTCATCTCTCGACGCGCGGAGAATCGCCCCGCCCTCCAGATAAAGCTTGACGTTGCTTTTGAGCATCAGGCTGCCGGTAAAATACACGCCCGACGGAACATAAACGACCCCCTGCGGATTTCCGGAGATGCTGCCATATGCGCTGGCATCATCCACCGCCTTTTGCAGCGCCGCATAAGAGGAATCCTTGCCCGTCCGGTCGGCGCCATAGGCATCATCGGTCACGTTGAAAATCCCCTCGCCGGAGGCGGCCGGCACATCGCTTTCCGGCGGGTCGGCCGTAATGACCAGCCGCTTGTTCGACCCGTTGATCCGCAGAATCAGATAGAGGCTCTTGTCGATCGTAAAGGTAAGTGTATTGCCACTTGCCTGCCCTGTAATCTCCTCCTTCAGGGGAGATATGCTGTAGCTTTTGATCGGAGAAGCATAGGTCACCTCAATTTCAATCGGCTGTTCCGTATCTTTAAAAGAGAACTGGGCGTAGTCATACCAGTCGGAGCCGTAGGCCACCACCGGAATCTCCACTCCGTCAGCCTTCACATGGAAGATTTCCGAGGTTTTATAAATCGACTGGAAGGGGTAGGACACTACCTTATCGGAGGAGGCGCCGGGCGTTTCGGTATAACCGTTCAGCTCCTCCTCAACTGGCTCAGCCAGGGTGAAGTCGACAAGATTGAGTTTATAGGCGCCACTACTGCCCGGCTCGTACATTTTGAATTGAATATAGTTGTCCCCCTCAACCAGTGTGTAAATACCAAGGCTGGTCTGATAATAGCTGTTAGCCGCACCGGTCGACTTAAAGGTTTTTTCCTGCTTATCTCCATTGAGATAGAAATTGGCTTTTCCCACCGTCTCGTGTGCGCGGTAACGAACCAGCAGCTTGTACTGACCCGCCGCCTGCACATGAAGGATATAGGTGGCATAAGCCCCCTCCTCCGTCGCGTCGAACCGGGAGAAGGTATAGGCGCCGGTCGTCTGGTTGGCGAAGGACGCGCTGGAATACTCCGCGCTCTGGCTTTCGATGGCGTTATAGGTCACCCCGGCGGATGAGGCTGTACCGGTGCTGCCGATGCTGCCGCCGACCGTGCCGATCGGGATGCCGTCCTCGTTGTAATCCGGCTCCTCCCCGTCGTCATAGGAGAGCGTAAAGCTGAAAAGATTGAGGCGATAGGTCCCGTTCTTTCCGGGAGACTGCACCTCAAACCGCAGGGTGTTTTTTCCCGCAGCGAGCGTAACCGTTCCCATGTCGGCGGTATAGGCATAGTTGGCCGAGCCGGTCTGCTGGAAGCTGGTCTCCAGCTTTTGGCCGTTCACATACAGGTCGCTTGCCGCCGCCGTCGTCTCATGTGCACGGTAGCGGATCAGCAGCGTATAGCTGCCGGCCGTCTGAACATCCAGCACATAGGCTGCATAATCCCCGGCCTCTGTTCCGTCGAAGCGGGAAAAAGTCCCTTCCTCGGTCGGAGTGCCGTTCCAGTTGTGCTCCTGCTCGGCAAAGGCTTTACTGGAATTTTCGGCATCGATGCAGTCGGTCGCGCGATAAACGATGCTCTGAACCGTCGCCGAAACCGATACTCCCGGCAGGAAAAGCACTGCCAGCAAACAAATGGAAAGGCAAAACGCAATAGCTTTTCTCATACTTTTCTGTTCCTCCTCCTTGCCATTAACAAATGGCAAAGCTTTTTACACCTTCAATATAATTGCTCTTTTAAAAAATGTCAATTAAGTTACCGACCGGCCTGCAAAAGATGTAACGGTCGTACAAAAACACTTTAAAAAGTTTCGCATTCGGACAAAAAATAGGAAACATTTCTCCAC
>UQRS01000064.1 GCA_900543525.1 uncultured Oscillospiraceae bacterium | reverse complement strand
CAGTAAGATTGAGAACATAACATTGAGGGAGTGGGGAAAATGACGTCCAAAGTTCTGATTGTGGATGACGACGTAAATATTTGCGAGCTGCTGCGGCTGTATCTGGAAAAGGATGGCTTTGAGGTAGTTGTGGTCAACGATGGGCAGGCGGCAATCTCCGCCGTCGCAAAGCACAAGCCGGATATTATGCTGCTCGATATCATGCTTCCGAAGCTGGACGGCTGGCAGGTCTGCCGGGAGATTAGGAAAACCTCCTCGGTGCCGATCATCATGATCACCGCAAAGGGGGAGACCTTTGACAAGGTACTTGGCCTCGAGCTGGGGGCGGACGATTATGTGGTGAAGCCCTTCGACGCGAAGGAGGTTGTTGCCCGGGTAAAGGCGGTCCTCCGCCGCTCGGCGCTGGAGGATGAGAGCGCCTCGGTCAAGGAGGTGCGCTACGACAAGCTGATCATCAACCTGACCAATTATGAGCTGATTGTCGACGGAAAGCAGATTGACACGCCGCCCAAGGAGCTGGAGCTGATCTATCACCTCGCCAGCAACCCGAACCGGGTGTACACCCGCGACCAGCTGCTGGATGAGGTTTGGGGCTTTGATTATTATGGAGATTCCCGGACGGTGGACGTGCATGTGAAGCGCCTGCGCGAGAAGCTGGAGAACGTCTCTCCCGAATGGAATCTGAAAACCGTTTGGGGCGTCGGGTATAAGTTTGAGGTGAAGTAAGGCTTATGAAGCTTTTTCGCAAGCAGTTTATTCTGCTTTCCATCGTGACGGTGATCTGCTTTGGCGTGCTGATGCTGATTACCAGCACCTCGGTCGCCCGGACGATGGCCGAGGATAAAAAAGCAACCATGCAGGAGACGGGGCAAACCGTTTCGCAGATGGCCTCCTACCGCCTGGACAGCGCCGATTTCAACTACAGCATGAGCAGTATTGCTTCGGTTGTCGGCTCGGCCATCAATGCGAAGATTTTTATTACCGATATTTCGGGTAAAATTATTGTATGCAATTGCAGTGATTTCCTCAAATACGGCAACTGTCAGCATATTGACGCCACCGTCTCGGATGAGATTCTGGACAAAATGGCGGCGGGAAATTATTTTGAGGTCGGAACGCTGGGTTCGCTGTATAAAGCCAAGCATTACACCTCGACTCTGCGGATTGAGGGGAAAAATTCCCAGACGGCCGGATATGTGATTGTGTCCTCTCCGGCGTCCGAGCTGCGCGATTTCTCGATACAGATGTACCGCATTTTCCTGCTTTCGATGATTTTCCCGGTTGCGGTGCTGCTTCTGGCCTTTTATTACGCCAACTATCGGGTTACCCGGCCGCTCAAGCTTATGTCCTCCGCGGCCAAGGCGATCGCACAGGGAGATTTCTCCCGCCGGATTCCGGTGGAAACCGATGATGAGATCGGCGAGCTGGCCGAAAGCTTCAATCATATGACAAACTCTCTGGTTCAGCTGGAGAGTATGCGCCGCAGCTTCGTGGCCAACGTGTCGCACGAGCTGAAAACACCGATGACGACCATCGGCGGCTTTATCGACGGCATCCTCGACGGCACCATCCCGGAGGAAAAGCGAAACTACTACCTCACCATCGTGTCGGAGGAGATTCGCCGCCTCTCCCGGCTGGTGGTCGGAATGCTCAGCCTTTCCAAGCTGGAGTCAGGGGAGATGAAGATCAACCGAACCCGCTTCAACTTTACCGATGTGATTTGTTCAAGCGTGCTTTCGCTGGAGCAGAAAATTGAAGAAAAGCACATCGACATCCGCGGCCTGGACAGCTTGGAGCCTTTATCCATCTCGGGCGATCGCGACCTGCTGCACCAGGTGGTCTACAACCTCTCGGACAACGCGGTCAAATTTACGGAAGAGGGGGGCTACATCTCCTTCTCCGCACAGCAGGAGGGGGAGAACATCCGGCTCGCCATCCGCAATTCGGGTGAGGGGATCGCGCCGAAGGATCTTCCGCACGTGTTTGAGCGCTTTTACAAAACCGACCGCTCCCGCTCCAAGGACAAGAGCGGAACCGGCCTCGGGCTGTATATTGTAAAAACCATTGTGGATATTCACGGCGGCAGCATTACGGTCAGCAGTGTCGTTGGCGAGTATACGGAGTTTATTGTGATTCTTCCGGCAGGCACGGCAGAGCCCGCCCTTCCTGAAAAGACAAAATAACGGTTTGAAGGAGCATGGCATATGAATGCGTTTGATGATAAAAATCTTTCCGAAGAGGCGGCCGCTCAGCCGGGCAGTCCGGTCAGCCCGACCGATCCCGTGAATCCGGCGAGTCAGGCCAATCCGGTGAGTTCGGCCAGCCCGGTGAATTCGGCCGAGCAGATTCCGCCGTCCAATCCGGTAAATCCGGCCGTGCAGACTCCGCCGGCCGCAGAGCGGACATCGGCCGAGGATTTGCCCGCAGCACAGCCGACGGTTCAAAATCCGGACGGTCAGGCCGGCCGCTCGGATTTTTCGCCCGCGTCCACGACGTCAGAAGGCACCGTGCCGCCGCAGGCCTTTCAGCCTGCAATAGGCGGCGCGCAGCAGGCGGCACAGCCTCCGGCAGGGGCGGCGCAGGTCGCCTCCTACACGCCGGGACCCGGCAGCCGGCCGCACCCCGGCTATAATTTTGATCCCATGACCGGCCGCCCGGTCGGGCAGCAGACGCCGCCTCCCGCGTCCGTACCCGGAATGCATGCGTATGCGCAGAACCCGAGCGGAGCGGTGGTGTTCTCCGACCCGGAGCCGGGCAAGGCGGAACAGGTCAAATCCTCCGGCTTCAAGGTGTTTATGATTGTTTTGTCGGTCGTGCTGGCGCTGGCCATTGTCGCCGGAGGATTTTATTTTATCGGCCGCGGCTCTGTCAAAAACGGGGTCAGAAACAACAGCTTCAGCGGCAGCTATACTTCGCCCGATCTGGCCGACCGCCCCTCCGACAAGGCAGAGGAGGGAACGGCCGCCTATGTGTACAATCAGGTGGTCGACTCGGTTGTGCTGATTGAGGTGTACAGCTATGACGATCCCTCCTCGGGCGCGCAGGCCAGCGGCGTCGTCTATTCGGAGGATGGTTACATCGTAACCAACGACCATATTTATGAGGATGTTTCCAATCCGCAATTCCTGATCACCTTTGCCGACGGCCGCCGCATGGACGCGCAGTTCGTCGCCGGAGATCAGCGCACCGACCTCGCCGTGCTCAAGGTGGAGGCAACCGGGCTGCAGGCGGCGACCTTTGGCGACTCCGCGCAGGCGATGATCGGGGACGACGTGATCACCATCGGCAATCCGGGCGGAAGCGACTGCGCCTTCTCTTTGACCGAGGGGGTTATTTCTGCCACCGACCGCTGGGCTTCCAACGCCTCCAACTATTCGATGCGGTTTATCCAGATTGACGCGGCCATCAACTCCGGCAGCTCGGGCGGCGCGCTGGTAAATATGTACGGCCAGGTGATCGGCATCACCTCCTGGAAATATGTCGGCAGCTCGTATGAGAATATGGCCTTTGCCATTCCGACCACGACGGTGCGCCGGGTCTGCGATAGCCTGATTTCCAACGGATATGTCGCCGGTCGCGCCAAGCTTGGTATCAAGTATCAGGCGGTCACGGCGGTAAATGCCAAGCTTAACCAGCTTTCGAGCACCGGCCTTCTGGTGGCGGAGGTAACCGCCGGTACGCCGATTGAAAAATCCGGCATAGCTGTCGGCGACCTGATCACCCACATAGACGGAACCGAGATTACCGATCCTTCGGTCATGCTGGAGGTGCTGGAAGGCTTGTCGCCCGGGGATCAGGTGACCCTGACCGTGGTGAAATCCTCCGGCTCTTCCGCCGACATCACGGCCGAGCTGATTGAGGATCGCGGCAGCTCGAGCTATAACGCCGAAAGCGGGGATAACTCCTCTGCCTCCCGCGGGGGAGAGTTCAACTTCCCCGATGGAGATTAAGCTATCCGCAGCCCTCCGGAGATTTTCCGGAGGGCTTTTTTTGCCGCAAAAAAGGTGGCGCGCCCGCCTTTTGCATATCCTAATAGCCGGAGGTGAAAAGTTTTGAAGAATCCGGTTTCTGGGGAGCTTCCGCTCGGCTTTGGGATGGCTCTGGCACAGGATCCTGCGGCGATGCAGGCCTTTTGCCAAATGGACGACGAAAAGCGGCTGCAGCTGCTTGAGGAGGCGCGCCAAGCGCAGTCAAAAGCGGAAATGCAGCGGGTTGTACACCGCCTGACCGGGCAGGCATAGATTCCCTGCCTGTTTTTATTTTTACGGCGGGCTTTTGTCTTGAACATTATACGGTTTGGTGTTACAATACCCTAAAGGAAAAGGCGCGCAGCCTTTGTAAAAAAAGCGCGCCTGTACGCAATTGTCCCGACTTTTCCGGCAGGGCGTTTTGCCCGTCGGGGTCCAATTTTATTTCGCATAGGGAAAGGATGCATCCTTTTGAATTTTCAAACGATAAAATCCGCTTTGTTAAAGGCTTTGAAAAAGATTGCCGGCGCAGCGGTGCGCGCCTTCCGCCTTGCGCGGTCGAAGTTTGACGCGCTTTACGGCCGCCTGCCGATTGAGGATAAGTATAAGCGCATCCTGTCCATGACCACCCTTTCGGTTGTTCTGGTGGTTATTGTCGCGGTCTGCGTCCCGGTGGCCAAAACGGTGGGGGAGGCGGTCGGCGCCGCCGTAACCGAAATAACCGGCGAAAGCTCTCACCCCGCTCCCTCGGGCGCGGAGGTTGTGGTTTCCGCCCCCGAGCTGGAGAACGTCTTGCCCGAGACGCTTGAAGCGCCGCAGAATGATCTGCTCGCCATTCCTACCGGAGGCGCCGCCTGGCGATTCACCGACGCGGAGGTTTACCGTCTGCAGCGTATGATGGTGTTTTTGGAGAAATGCGACTCCTTTGACTATAACAGCGCGAACAAGGACCGCATGATGGCGCTGACCGCCTTCCGCTACCTGATCGAACGCGGCAGCAAGGATGTGGCGATGGACAGCAGCGGCCGCTATGCGGTCAAGGACTGGACGCTGCAGAAATGGATTTCGGAATTTTTTGGCCGCAACCTCTCGTCCAAAGAGGGGCTGGGCAACATTTTTTACACCGGCGGCCGTTATCTCTATACCGAGCCGAACCCCGGTCCTCAGGCGGTCACGGGCTATATTACGGGCGCGTATTCCCTCGGGCAGAATTATTATAAAATCACCGGAATCGTCTCGCGCGGATTTGCGGACGACGCCGCCCGTTACAGCCGGAGGCTGAGCGTGATCCTGCTGAAGGACAGCACCGCGGAATACGGCTACTACATCATTTCGCTGGTGAATGAGGCTGCGCCCTACACCTACATTGATTCGTTGGAGCGGTACCGCGAGCTGCCTTATGAGGATTATTCGACCGGCTCGGGTACAACCACCGTCACCTCCCGGCCGCAGACCACGGTGGGTGGGGAGTCCTCTCTGCCGGACGAGGAGGAGGAGACCTCCGATACCTCCTCCGAGCCGGAAACCTCCAGCAGGACGGTTTCCCTCCCGGCGATCACCGAGGAGCTGAAAAAGACCAGCCTCCCCTCGGCGGAGGAAAAATCACTGAAGGAGCTGCTCTCGGCCATGCCGGCGCTGCTGATCGACTTCGACGCGGAGAGCGCGGACTATGACGATACGCTCATGCTGTTCTCACACCTTCTCCTCTGCCAGGAAAAGTCGGTGGACTTTTCCGCCGCGGCGACCTCCAGCCCGTATGCGGAGCTGTCGGTCAAGTCTGCGGCGCTGTTCGGCCGCGTCCCGGCGGAGATTGCCTCCGCCCCGGCCGACGCCTCCTACAGCATTGAGCCGTATCTGATCACCGGGAAGAGCGATTATATAATCACGGCGATTTACGATCTTGGAAGCAACCGCTATCTTCTGCAGTGTGAGGTGAAATATGCCTCCAACCCGCTGCTCAGTGAGGCGGATCAGGTCTATAATTACACTGCCGTCATCGAACGAAGCGAGAGCGCGGCGTATAAATTCTTCCTCCGGTCGCAGACCTTCACAAAGCAATAGCGGCGTTTTTCGGCCTTTTCGAAAAAGGGAAAAGGAGGCTCTGTCGAAGGAGCCTCCTTTTTTACTTTGTGTTTTCGTTTTGGTATTTGTACAAAAGTTTTATTTTTTTAAAATGACCTTGAAATTTTGCTGCAAATTCATTAAACTGTGTATGGTGCTTTATATTCGTTTGCGAAATTCGCCTGCCGAAATTTTGCGGTGCACTTTACCGCCTTTTCCGCACCGCCTTTTTCGCGCAGAAAATGAGGAGGACAAAAGTTTATGCAGGCAAAAAAACTCTGTGCGCTGTTCCTGGCGCTTTGCATGGTGATCGGTTTGATTCCGGGCGCCGCGCTGACCGGTCTGGCAGCCTCTGCCGATCTGGATGAGGGACGGATTACGGCGCACGATCCTTTGACACAGTATGTCGATCTCTCCAGCACGGTTTACAAAACCTCCAGCGGGACAAAATCCGGAACCACAGATGGTGAAGGTCCGGCCAAAGTGTTTGACGGCGACCTGGGCACCAAGGTGGGCCTTTTTTGTGAGGCCGGGAGCGAAGCGGTTCTGACCTTCCGGACGAGCGAGGCCGTTACCGTTACCGCCTACACCTTCGGTACGGCGAACGACTCTCCGGACAGAGATCCCAAATCCTGGGTATTCTACGGTTCGACGGACGGCGAAAATTATGTGGAGCTTTCCCGCGTGGACGACTACCAGCTGCCCGCCGAGCGGAAGGTTTACGCCGACACCGATTTTCTGGTGGAGAATCCGGCTGCCTACAGCTATTACAAGCTGGTGATCTCGGCTTTCAAAAGCAACGCCGGCGTTTATTCCCAGTTTTCGGAGTTCTTGATGTCCGGATATGACACGAGCGCTATCCTCGAAACGATTCAGGCGATCGCTCTCCTTGCGGACATGGAGCCGGGGGAGGAGAAGAACGCCGCCATCACGCGCTGCGGCAGCCTGTATGACGCGCTGACGGTCGGAAAGGCCAGCGTCTATAATTATGAAGAGCTGGAGACCGCCCGGATGGAGGCTGAGCTGGGTGAAGCGGCATACGCCGTGCGTGAAGCGATCGACAAGATCGCGGCCATCGGCACAGTAAGCTACAGAGAGAGCTGCCGCGAAAAGATCGAAGCGGCCGAGGCTGCCTATGCCGCCGTGCCGGAGGCTGCGCGCACCCACGTGAGCAACGCGGCCGACCTGACCGCGGCGCGGGAGCTGTATGATGACTATATAGCCAACGGCTGGGTCAAGGTTGTCGACTGGGGTACGGCCGAAACCTGGAACACCTCGCCCTGGCTTGCCGGCGCTTCTGAAGAAGAAATCGCCGCTACGCAGGCTGCCGTAACCGACGAGATCCGGTATCAGTATCTGGTCAAAGGGTACGACTACGGCCTGCTGGGCGATGTGAAGGTTTCCACCTGGATGGGACTTCCCGCCGTTTCCTCCGAGACGGCGGACAGCTCCAACCTCGGCAACCCGTGGGGTCATGCCGGACGGTATGTCTCCTGCATTGCGATCCCCTTTACCGGCATGGCTTTTTCGAACAACGGCTATTTCTATACCAAGTTCTCTTATAGCTCCGCCATTTCCTCGCCCTTTGAATACAACGGCTTCAAGGTGCTTCAGACCTGGGGAATGGTACAGTTCTATACCGCCGACACCGTAGAGGTGAAGGACGGCACCGTGAACATGATGTCCGCCAACCGTTTCCCCGGAAGCATAAGCGGCGGAGACAATGCGAAATCCACCTTCCGCTACACCTATGCCGCCTATAACCAGGCGCACAAGTGGGAGAATAAAACCTTCGGCTATGCCTGGGGCGACGCGGTCTGGGATCGGGAAAAGACCATCCTGGTTCAGGACTTCGACACCGATAAGGACGGCCACAAATATCTGGTAAATACGGCGGACCGCATCGCGGCTACCGACGCGAACAATGAGGCTTCTATCAGAGAAAACGCCGCGTATGTTATCAGCGGCAAAATTCTGAATGTACTGTATGACAAGTTTAACCTCCAGCGTGGGAGAGGCGATTATGCCGCGCAGATGTCCAAGATTCTGGACTCTCTGGGTGCGCCGCTCGGCAATGCGGTGACCGATGAGAGCGGCAACGTCACTCAGCTGTTTGAGCGTTCTGCAATCACGGTTTTTGCGGATGGCACCGTTTCGTTTGAGGACGGCAACCTGACCTTTGCGCAGATTACCGGTGATTCTATCGTTGCCTCCTACATCAACGGCAAGGAGGTTGCCCTGCTTCTGGCTGACGGAGCGGACAAATCGGCTGTTTCCGTCTCGGTTACGCTGACCGATCCGGACGCCGTGATGGAGCCGGCCGCCGGCACCTGGAATCTTTCCACGCCGCTGGATGTAAAAATCACCGCAGCCGACGGAGATTACAACACGGTTACGGTAACCGCCTATAACGCGGGGGACATGACCGACGCAGACCGCGCGGCCATCAGCGCGGCGGAGGAGCTGGCCAAGGCGGTTCCGATGCCCTATTACCGCTCCGACAAGGCGGAGGCGAAAAAGGCACTGGATGCCTTCAACGCGCTGAGCTCGTTCCAGAAAACCCTCTACTCGACCGAGGATGAGCTGAAAGCCATCGACGCTCGGATGGAGGAGCTGCTGGATACGCCGATCCGGATTACGACGGTCGGCGACTCGATCACCGAGGGCGTTGGCGCCACCAACTCGTCGTACTCCTATCCGGCGCAGCTGCAAAATGTCCTCGGCGACGATTATCTCGTTACCAACGCCGGTATCAGCGGCACGACGGCGATTAATACCCGGATTGCCAATGCCAGCTATCCTTATATCACCAGCCCCGGTTACAGCAGCGGCCTGAACTCCAAGCCTGACATTGTAATCATGATGCTGGGCACCAACGATGCACAGAGCAATTTCTGGGATCTGGAGGATGACGTTGACAATCCGAAGGCCTATCACGACGATTATGCCGCTTTGATCGAAAAATACCTGGCGATGGATTCCAAGCCGGTGATTTACATGTGCTCGATGATCGTGACCTCCGACACCTATTGCAGCGGACGGGAGACCAACAATGTCAATGAGCTGAATCCGATTGTCCGTCAGCTGGTGGAGGAATACGACCTCGAATACATCGACATGCGTGCCTGGTCGGAGTATTGGCTGGACGACTACAGAACCTATTTCTCCGATAACTATCTGCATCCCAACGACTACGGCTATGAGTGCATGGCGAGGAAATACGCCAGCGTGATTTCCGAGTATATTGAGGAAATCGGCGACCCGGGTGCGAAGGATCTCCTCCTGGACGGCAAGTCGGTTGAGGGCTTCTCTCCGGAAAAGACCGAGTACACGCTGGTTTGCGACAGCGAGAATCCCTCGCTCACCATGACCGCAGCGGAAGGCAGCAGCGTCTCCGTCCAGAAGGATGAGGATGCCTACCGGATCACGGTTGTCTCCAAATTCCAGCTGAACGGCACAACCTATACGATCAAGCTGGTTCCGTCCTCCGACCCGATGGCGGAGGCTTACCGGGTTATCGGACTGATCGACGAGTTGAGCGACGCCAGCACGGTGGAGGAGGTTGCCGCGGTTCGTGCAGCCTACGACGCGCTGACCGATGAGCAGAAGGCTGCGGTCACCAACTACGACAAGCTGGTCGAGGCCGAGAAGAAAGCGATCAAGCTGGGCGACGTGGATGGCGACGGCAAGGTAACCGTCTCCGACGTGGTCGAGCTGCGTAAGTTGATCGTCGCGGGCAGCTGGACTGATCGCGAGTTTGCGGCCGGAAACCTGGACGATACGGATGAAACTCTGACCGTCTCGGATGTTGTGGCGCTGCGCGCTCTGATCGTGCAGGGCTCGAACGATTAGGAGGTTTTTTCCCTCCTGACTCCGCGACTATGATCGGCGCGATGACGGCTATCTGCTGATGACCGTCATCCGCTGATGAAAGAATACAAAAAACGCTCTTTTGGATTTTCCAAAAGAGCGTTTTTTGTTGGGAACCCCCGGCAGCGCCGGGGGTTGTTGATTCTGCAGAGCAATTTTTCGGCGTTTGAATGACCGAAGAAAAGGCTTGTTTATCCTTTTTACAAAAAGGAAATTCAGACCGGGTTTTCCGCTTTTTCCGCCGTTTGCTCGTCCAGCGTCAGACCGAAGCCGCCCATAAACTCCTGCAGGAAAATGTCCGCCTCCGGCAGGGCGAGCTGCTCAATCGATGCGCGGGTTGCCGCCGCGGCTGCGTCAAATTCGTGGTTGCCCATTTTGCCCTCTTCCATGCATTTGATATAAGCCGAAAGCTTGTCGGCCGCCTTGATAAGAGGACGGTATTCCTCAGGCGGGGAGAGCAGGTCGGCATAGTCGGGGCGCAAATCCTCCGGCAAAAAGGAAAGAAGCTGATCCCCGGCGGAACACTCAATCTGCTTGTAGGCGTCGCGGATGTCGGGACTGTAGTATTTGATGGGGGTCGGCAGATCTCCGGTAAGGATCTCGGTCGCGTCGTGATAGAGGGCGAAGAGCGCCGCCTTGCCCGGATCATAATCCTTGCCGAGGCGGCGATTGCCGATCAGCGCCAGCGCGTGCGCCAGCATGGCGGTCTCCAGCGAGTGCTCGCTGAGGTTTTCCGCCCTCGTGTTGCGCATCAGCCCCCAGCGGGTGATATACTTCATGCGGGAGAGGATGGCGAAAAAATTGGATGACATGGAATAACCTCCAAAAAAACAGCGTTGAATCAAAAGGGGAGTGCTTGCCACTGCGGCAGGGCAGAGGCCTTACAGCCGCTCGATTTCCTCCAGCCAGAGTGTGGCGCAGGCATCGCTCGGCATTCGCCAGTCTCCGCGGGGAGAGAGGGTGACCGAGCCGATTTTCGGCCCGTCGGGCAGGCAGGAGCGCTTGAACTGCTGGGCGAAGAAGCGGTGGTAGAACACCTTCAGCCAGGAGAGAATGGTCTGCCGGTCGTACTCTTCACCAAAGGCGTATTCGGCCAGCCGCAGCACCTTGGCAGGGGGGAAGCCCCAGCGGATTCCGTTGTAGAGGAAGAAGTCGTGCAGCTCGTACGGGCCGACCAGATCCTCGGTCTTTTGAGAAATTTCGCCCCCCTCGGGCGGAAGCAGCTCGGGGCTGACCGGCGTGTTCAGAATATCCAGCAAAACAGCGCGCAGCGCCTCTTCCTCGGCCGTGTCGGCGGCGTAACGAACAATGTGCCGCACCAGCGTTTTGGGTACGCCGGCGTTGACGGCGTACATCGACATGTGATCGCCGTTATAGGTCGCCCACCCAAGCGCCAGCTCGGAAAGGTCACCGGTGCCGATGACCATGCCGCCGTCCTTGTTGGCGATGTCCATCAGAACCTGAGTGCGCTCTCTTGCCTGCGCGTTTTCAAAGGCGACGCTGCGGTCGCTCTCCGGCAAGGCGATATCGGCCAGATGCTGCCGCACGGCGGCCGTGATGTCGATAGTGAGGAGGGTGACGCCAAGCGCCTCTGCCAGAGTGGTGGCGTTGTTTTTTGTACGATTGGTCGTGCCGAAGCAGGGCATGGTGACCGCCGTGATGTCCTTCATCGGGCGGCAGAGCGCCCGCATGGCGCGGACAGCAACCAGCAGGGCGAGGGTGGAGTCCAGTCCGCCCGACAGCCCCACCACGGCTGAGGCCGCTTTGGTATGCTGCAGCCGTTTGCGCAAGCCCTCCGCCTGCATGGAGAGGATCAGCTCGCAGCGCTCGGCGCGGTTCTTTCCGTCCGCGGGGACAAAGGGGCGGGAGGGGACAAATCGGGTCAGCAGGGTTTTCTCAATCCGGAAGTTGAAGCGAACGACCGAAAAACCGCTGCTTTCGGCCGCGGGGTAGGTGGTCATCCGCCTCCGCTCGCTGCACAGGCGGGACAGATCAACCTCCGATATGGCCATGCCGGGCTTGAAGAGTGACGTCTCATCCAAAATGGCGTCGTTTTCGGCCAGAATGCAATGGCCGCCGAACACCATGTCGGTGGTGGACTCTCCCGCGCCGGCGCTGGCATAAAGGTAACCGCAAAGCAGCCTGGCCGACATGCTTTTGACCATCTCCCGCCGGTATTCCCGCTTTCCGATGGTTTCGTTGCTGGCGGAAGGGTTGAGAATCAGCGTCGCGCCGGCCGCCGCAAGAGAGATGCAGGGCGGGCAGGGCGCCCAGAGATCCTCACAAATCTCCACGCCAAAGATGCATTCGGGGAGGTTGGCGGCCTCAAACAGCAGGTGCGTGCCGAAGGGAACCTCCTGCCCGAAAAAGCGAATGGTCGAGGTTTCCGCCGGGGCGGCGTCGAAATTCCGCCCCTCGTAAAACTCGTTGTACATCGGGATATGGGACTTCGGTACAAAGCCGAGGACGCGGCCGGCGTGCAGCACTGCCGCGCAGTTGTAGAGCTTGCCATGGTGGCGCAGCGGCAGCCCTACCGTGAATACCATGTCCAGCCCGGTGGTCATCGAGGCGATTTCGTTCACTGCGGCGCCGGCTGCGTCGAGCAGCGTCTTTTGAGAAAACAGGTCGCCGCAGGTGTAGCCGGTTACGCAAAGCTCCGGCAGAACCAGCACCTTGACGCCGAGCACGGCGGCCTCTCTGGCCTTTTCGATGATAGCCGTTTTATTGTAACCGCAGTCCGCCACGCGGATGTCCACCGACGCTGCGGCTACTTTGATAAATCCATCTTTCATATGCAACCTCATCATTGCGCGCTTTTGGATAGAGATTCTTTTTGAAAACGCATCGTCCTCCCGAAAAAAGGGTAAGCAAAGTTGGAAGGCTTTTGCTTTGCGGGGATAGGTTTTAAGTGCCTCTATCCGATTTGGCGCTCGTATTTTTATTTTTATTATAAGCCAAAAATACCGAAAAGCAAGAAAAAGCACAGATTTCTTAAAAAATTTGCATTTTGCTATTGAAATTTTCCGACGAAGGTGTTAGAATACAAAAGCTGCAGAAAATTGCAGCAGAAAAAATTCATTCGGGCTCGTAGCTCAGCTGGGAGAGCGCCGCGTTCGCAACGCGGAGGTCGAGGGTTCGATCCCCTTCGGGTCCACCAAAAAGGAACGACAATTTTCGATAGAAGATTGTCGTTCCTGTTTAATTGGTGCTTTAGCAAAGGAGAGTCAGCCTTCGCCGCCCCGCCTTTGCTAAAGCACTAATTAAAAACCGCAGCCTTTTTTCTGC
>UQRS01000063.1 GCA_900543525.1 uncultured Oscillospiraceae bacterium | reverse complement strand
GTCATTCAATGTTCTCCGAAACGGTCAAAATCTTTGATTTTGCCAGCGTTTCGTGAGGTTATTATACTATAAACATTCCCGGTTTTAAAGTCCCAAATTGCATATCGCCGCACCTGCCCACCGCCTCCCCTCAGAAAACCGGGCTTGAATAATCTTCGGAATATGTGTATAATGGCAATATCTGAAATACAGCCTCCGCAAAGCGGCGGTTTACAGAAAGGATGTCGGTAACAGATGTATGGAGATATCATGGACACAATCGGCTTTGTCACCGCTGCGGACGCGGAGGTTGGAGAGGCCATGGCGGCCGAGCTCGACCGTCAGCAGCGCAACATTGAGCTGATCGCGTCGGAAAACTTTGTTTCTCCCGCCGTGATGGCGGCCATGGGCTCTGTCCTCACCAATAAATATGCCGAGGGGTATCCCGGCAAGCGGTACTACGGCGGCTGCTACTGCGTCGACGTGGTGGAGAATATCGCCCGCGACCGCGCCTGCAAGCTGTTCGGCGCCGATCACGCCAACGTGCAGCCCCACTCGGGCGCGCAGGCCAATCAGGCTGTCTATTTCGCCCTTCTGCAGCCGGGCGACACGGTCATGGGGATGAACCTCGCCCACGGGGGACATCTGACCCACGGCTCTCCGGTCAACAGCTCGGGCAAAACCTATCACTTTGTTCCCTACGGCGTCGGCGCCGACGGATATATTGATTATGAAGAGATGGAGAGAATCGCCCGCGACTGTTCCCCGAAGCTGATCGTGGCCGGCGCCTCGGCCTATGCACGGGAGATCCGGTTCGACAGAATTGCTGAAATTGCCAAGGCGGTCGGTGCGGTGTTCATGGTCGACATGGCCCACATCGCCGGGCTGGTTGCCGCCGGTCTCCATCAGAATCCGGTGGAGTATGCCGACATCGTAACCACCACCACGCATAAAACGCTGCGCGGCCCGCGCGGCGGCATGATCCTCTGTAAGGAGGAGTATGCAAAAGCCATCGACAAAGCGGTCTTCCCCGGCAATCAGGGCGGTCCGCTCATGCACATCATCGCGGCCAAGGCGGTCTGCCTTGGGGAGGCACTGAAGCCCGAATTCAAGGACTATGCCCGCCGGGTGGTGGAGAATGCCAAAACGCTGGCCGACGGCCTGACCGCGCGGGGCGTCAACCTGGTCTCGGGCGGAACCGACAACCACCTCTGCCTGATCGACCTGCGGGGCACCGGCGTCACCGGTAAGGAGCTGGAGCGCCGCCTGGACGAGGTGCGCATCACGGTAAACAAGAACGCCGTGCCGGACGATCCGGAGTCTCCGTTTGTTACGAGCGGCATCCGTGTGGGCACGCCGGCCGCAACCTCGCGCGGCCTGGACACCGCGGATATGGAGAAAATCGCGGAGTATATCGCCCTTGCGATCACCGATTTTGAGGAGAAGGCGGATTACATCCGCGCCGGCGTGGCAGAAATTTGCGAACGCCATCCGCTTTATAAATAATTCTTTTAAAAAAGCAGTGGGGCGGCTGCCTGACCCGGCGACCGCCCTGCTTTCTGCCTTAAGCTGACGGGTGCCGAACCTTGCCGCCCGTCCGCGCCTCTTTTCGGCGCTTTTCGCCTTTTTCTATTTTGCGGGCTAAAAGAAAGCCGAAAATCACACAAAAATTGCCTGCTGACAGGTGCTTGTGCAGCTTTGACAGGGGAAAAAGGCTCCTGCCAGCTTAAAGAAGGGAAAAAATGAAAAAGCTGATCGTTCAATTTTTGAAGTTCGCCGTGGTCGGAGGTCTGGCCTTCCTGATCGACGCCGGTATCTATGTCGGGCTGACGGCCCTTTTCGGAGATCGCCTCCACCTGCTCTTCAACATTCTTTCCTTCAGCGTATCGGTTATTTTCAATTATATCTGCTCCATGCGGTTTGTATTCAAGGGCAAGGCCGGCATGAGCCGCCGAACCGAAATGCTTATTTTTATTCTTCTGAGCGTAATCGGCCTCGGCATAAACGAGGCGGTTATGTGGCTGCTGGTCGACGTCGCGCACATTGAGGGCGCGGTGCAGTGCCTCCTCCGCGGGATGGCGGGTGAAAAGATCGGCCAGGCGATTTCGGGACTGAGCGCCAAGGTCATCGCCACGGTCGTGGTGCTGTTCTGGAATTTTATCAGCCGGAAGGTCTTTCTGGAGGAGAAGGCGGACAAAGCCTGAGCCTGGAGGAGCGCACGGTTCGCGGCACAGCCGGCCTGCGGAAGACTGCATCCGGTGAGCGGCGGCCGCTTCTCTGCCCGAAGGAGAGGTGCCGACGGATCATCCGAAGGAGGTGTTAAAGCCTCCCACTTGCCTGCAGCACCCGGCACGCTCCAACCCGGTCAAATAAATTTTATCTTTATCGGATTTCAAAACCTTTGCGCAGGCACTCTGCCTCAAAGCGCGGAGGTTTTCTTTTTTTATAAAATTCCGACCGGGTAAATCTGCAGCTATCCGGTTGTCCGACCGGGCGGCCGGCCATCCTTTACAAAAGCGGCGCGTCCGGAAACTGCCGGAGGGCAGCGCCCCCTCATATCCGCAATCGTTTTTTGAAGATAACTTAAAAGGCCGCTGCGAAAGCATAAATCTTCCGCAGCGGCCTTTTGTCCGCCCCGCCGCGGCCCGGAAAGCCCGGGCTGCGGCGGTTCTTATACTATTGCTGTACAATCATCCGGCGCAGCTCCACAACGTCGGAGACGGTGAGGTTTCCATCGACGATCACATCGCCCAGCTGTTTTTCAAGCACGGTCGCATCGCCGCCGACGATCCGCTGCCGCAGATCCACCACATCCGAAACCGAGATAATACCATCCCGGTTGACGTCGCCGAGTCTGCGGACAATGACCTTCGCGCTGGCCTTCAGATCGCTGCCGGTCACGCTGCCGGAGACGGTGAACTCCCCGGCCGCCGCGTAGGAGGCAGGATCAATCTCCTCCCAAACGACCGGAAGAATCTCTTCCTCTCCGGTGCCGCGGATGGCGGTCACCTCGCCGGGCAGAGCGGGTGCGTATCCGGCCGCAGTCTCCACCTCGACCGGGGAAATCTCAACAACGCCGGGATCGGCGCCGCCGCCCTCGGTGCGGTAGCCGCTCATATCATACCAGAGCAGAACATCCTTATCCTCCGGCGTGAGGGTGGAGGTCGCCTTGCCCAGAGCGGACTGATACCGGTTGGTGATTTCCGCCTCGCTCAGCGCCTTGGTGTAGACATAGGCGCCGGCAATCCGGCCGCGGAGCATATGCGTTTCGGAGTCCATTCGCCGCCCGATGCCGAGCGGATAGTCGCATCTGGCCACGCTGTCGGAAACATCCTTGCTGCCGAGCAGACGGCCGTCCACATACAGCTGAATCTGGCTGCCGGTGTACACACCGACAATGTGGTGCCAGGTACCGGGCAGGAAGTCGGTCGGGAAGTTGGCTCTGACCTCGTGCCACTGGCGGTCGGTCTCCCCATGGACAAAGAACTGGAGGATGCCGCCGTCCACCTTGATGGTGGTCTGGGTGTCACCCTTGGCGATAAAGACGTTTCCCTCCCCAAGGTCGGCGGGGTTCACCCATACCTCCAGCGTGAAGGGATTCTTGCCCGAGAGGCTGCGATTTACCTTCAGCTTGTTGGGAACCGCAAAGTACCCGGACATGGAGTAGCCGCCGGGCGCAGTTTTGTCCGCGTAAATGCGGGCGGAGCTGGTAATCTCCCCGTCATAGCCGTTGGCGCTCTTGTCCTGGATATACGATTTCGCGCCGTAGAGCTTTCCGATGCCCGCCTCGGCCGCGGTCAGCTCGGCATAGTTGCCGACCAGCGCCTTCTGCGCGTCGGTCAGCCGGTCATAAGCCTTCCGCGCGGCGAGAATGCTGTCCTTCTGCTTGTAGGAAAGGAGGATGCCGATGTCCGCGATGGTCTGCTCGACCGCGGCGGCCTCGGACTTGTCAAAAGCGTCCTGATCGAAGGAGTCGGCCTGCCGCCACTGCTTGCTCCGGCTCATGAGATCCTCGCCCTGCGCATAGGGAACAATGGTATAGGTGTAGCTGTAGGCGATATTCCCCGGCATAAGATACTCCTCCAGAGGCTGCGGCCCGCAGGAGTTCGAGCCGATGCCGCGGGATTTCAGATCCACATGCAGCACCGTGTGGCCGGGCTTTACCAGCTGATAGGGATGCCGCTTGTTCATGTCGGAGTGGGTGGTCGACAGCTCCTTGACATTCCAGTACAAAGCGCCGGCCTCCAGCGCCTCCTCGCCCACGACCATCAGGCCGAGGCCGGTCAGGTCGGATTCCACGGCAAAGTAGCGCACGCCGGTATGGTTGCCGCTGTCCTGCGGCCGCACGAACGGGAAGTAAGAATCGAACACGGTCGTCTCATACACGCCGACCGAAGCACCCTGCTTACGATCCTGATAGGTCTCCTGCGAGCCGTCGCCGTACCAGGCGATCTGGTCGTAATCGACCGGCAGCGTCAGCTCGGCGCCGTAACGAAGCATCTGCCCCATGCCCTCACCTGGGGCGAGCGTCGCGCTGACCGTGATCTCTCCCGTGCTGCGGACGGTGTAGGTCATCTTCTGCACCGTGTCGTTGGCGTTCGGCAGCCGGAGGGAAGTCTCCACGCTGGCCGATTTGCCATCGGCCGCCTGTTTGGAGGAGAAGGCAGCAACCTGTATGCCCTCGTTGGCCGACTGCCACTTGGTGTCGAGGGAATCTGCGTCGTTGTCGGTTCTCGCCCTCCAGTAGTTGGGGGTCGGACCGGCGGTCAGCAGGGTTTTCCCCTGATAGGTATAGCTATCAATCAGACCGGTGGATTTGTCAAAGCTGACAGAAAAATCCTTGCCGGAGAAGGTCAGGGCGCCGCCCGCCTCAGCCGTCTGAAGCTGCGGCGCAGCCGACGCGTCATAGGCGGTGTGTCCTACCGCCGCCGGAAGCGCGAACTGCTCGGTAGAAATAACCGCGCCGGCCTCTGCCCAGTCGGTCGCCCCTTTCAGCACGACCGTGAAATTGAGGAAATACTCGCCGTCATCCTTCAGCTTGTCGGGCAGCGTAAAGGGAACGGTGACTGCCCGGCGCTCCTGCGGGGCGATAACATCCTTCAGCTTTCCGCTGTCCACAACCTGCCGTCCATCCTCCAGAACCTGCCAGAGGATGTCATACCGGCCGGTATCGACAAATTGGAACTCGTTATAAATCTCTACCTGCTGCTTGAGGAGAGAGGCCGTGTCCGCCGAGAACCAAATTGACTGATAAACATACTTGACCTCTTCAAGCTCGGGCTGCGGCGTCCGGTCAGAGGAGATCAGGCCGTTGTTGCAGTAATCCTGATGGTTGGCCGTGTCGCCCCAGTCGCCGCCAAAGGCGTAGTACCGGCCGACCATATTCTCCCGGCCGGCCTCGGCGTAATAGTCATAAATCGAATCGTCCAGGTGGGTGGTTGCTCCGGCGAAATCGACCCAGAGCAGCACGCTGGCATCCTTTTGCGAAATGGCGTAGACGCCGTCTCCGTTGTCGGCCTTATACTGCGCCATGACCTCTTCGGCCGAGAGCGCCTTTTTATACACTCGAACCTTCGCGTACCGGTTGTTGCCGGTACGGTCGGGGTTGACCGCGTCGAAGCCGATGCCGAACGGGCTGTCGGACGCCGCAATCGGGGAGGTTACCGCGTTGTCTCCGCTCGTGGGAGAGAGCGCCTCTCCATCGCAGTAGAGGCGCAGCCGCTCTCCGTCAAAGACGGCGGCAACGTGATGCCAGTTCCCCAGCCAGTTGGCGGGCGCCGTATACTCGTTCTGCACCCACGAGTTCGCCTCGGTAAATACGAAGAAGCGGAGGACGATGCCGCCGTTCAGCGGGTCAGCCCGGAGGCCGAACTGCCGGTCGCCCTTGGAAAGCAGGACGTTCAGCCCGGTCGACTCGGTCTGCAGGACCTCAGCCTCCATCGTGAAGGGCGCTTTTCCGGACAAAGCCGCGTTCATCGCGGTCGAATTCTGATAGGTCGCATAGCCGCGGAGCAGCTGACCCTTATTCTCATCGGCGATCAGCTCGCCGCCAAGAGCAGCGTTCAGCTCATCCGGTCCCTTGTCGGCCGAAAGGACGGTCGACGCCGGAATCGGAGAGGAGAAGTTCTGATCCACCCAGTCCCAGATAAAGCCGCCCATGAGGTTGTCGTGCGCACGGATCACATCCCAATACTCCATCAGGTTGCCGGTGGCGTTGCCCATGGCGTGAGAGTATTCGTTGAGGACATAGGGCATGTGATCCTGCCCTTCGCCCTGACGCTGCACCGTAGCCACGTCGGCATACATCACGCTGATGACGTCAATGCCGCCCTCGGTGCCGAGGGGCAGGTAGGTAATCGGCCGGGTAGAGTCGATCGGGCGGATAATCTCCGGAATGGATTTTTCAAACATCCGGGTGTAGGGCGAGTTGCCCGACTCATTTCCGAGCGACCACATAACCACGGAGGTGATGTTTTTGTGCCGCTCGAGGTTGTACCGGGTGCGGTCGTTGTAGGTCTCTGTAAAATGATAGCCGACCGTGTCCGCCGTCTGCCCGTTCATCTGAATGGTAGAGCCGGCGATCGGGTGGGTTTCCATGCTGGTCTCGGCCATGACGAACAGCCCGTATTTGTCGCAGAGGTAATAGAGGTACGGGTCGCTCGAATAGTGCGAGGTGCGCACCGCGTTGAGGTTGTGCTGCTTCATCAGCAGAACGTCGGTCTCGCACAGGCTTCTCGAAACATATTTGCCCTTTTCGGGATCGATCTCATGCCGGTTCACACCCTTGAAAACCAGCGGATTTCCGTTGATCAGAACCTGCTGATAGTCCTTTGTGGTCCGGTTGTAGTTCTGATCCCCCTCGGTTTTTGTAAAGGTGACCTCCCGGAAGCCGAGCTGCTGCGAGACGCTCTCGAACAGCTTGCCGCTCGCCTTGTCGTACAGGGAGATGACCAGCGTGTAGAGGTACGGATCCTCATCCGACCAGAGGCGGGGTGCCTTTGCCGCGCGGTCAAGCGCTATGCTGACCTCCCCGTCGGAGGCGATGGCCTTTGCATCGGCGCGCAGCGGATTTGCCGCAAAGAGGTTCTCCCCCTTGTCGTCGAACAGGCGCACATCCACCGCAAAGCCGGAAACCTTTCCGGTGCTCTGGTTGTTTACCTTTACATTCAGCTTCAGCTCGGCGTCGGTGTATGTGTCATCCAGGTCGGTCTCAACCTTATAGTCCCGGATGTGCACCGCCGGCGTCGCGGTGAGATAAACGTCCCGGAAGATACCGCCCAGACGCAGGGCGTCCTGCTCCTCCAGCCAGCTGCCGTCGCTCCACCGGTGTACCCGCACGGCCAGCAGATTGTCCTTTCCGTCCGCGGTCAGGAAGGGGGTGATGTCAAAGGTAGCGGCGTCGTACATGTCCTCGCTGTAGCCAACCTCGTTCCCGTTGACATAGAGGTACATGGCCGACTCGACCCCTTCAAAGGTGATATAGACCTTCTTGCCGTTTTTCATCCAGTCGGGGTCAACGTCAAAGGATTTGCGGTAGAAGCCGACCGGGTTGGTCACCGTAGGCGCGATGGGCGCCGCGTACTTGACGTCTCCGCCGCCCTCGTTGCCGTACTGCCCGGCCCAGGCATCCCGTGTATTGGCATAGGCAGGGAAGTCAAACCCCTGCGACTGCCAGGAGGCGGGGAGGGTTACGCTCCTCCACCCGCAGGCGTAGTTGACGTCCGGCCAGACCGAAACGTCTCCCGTCCCGTGGTAGGGATCCTCCTGCACGCCGGTGTAATCGGTTTTGTAGAAGGTTTTGGAGATTCCGTTCGCGTCCGCCTCAGCCAGACTCTTAAAAACGGTGAGATCCCAGTTTTTCCCCTCTCCGGTCAGCAGCTGATAGTTGGGAGAGAGGCTCTGGTCATAATTCACCGCGCCAAGCCGGGCCGACTCCACATCCGTATAGGAAAGCGTGTCGGTCGAATGGGCTTCGCGGTTGACCTGATAAACGTCCGACTGCCGTACCGGGCTGCCGTTTATGTCGGTGCTGTTTACCTCTCCCGTCCACTCCTTGTGGGTAAAGTAGGTCTTCCCGGGAGAGAGGCTGCTGCGCGCCGTCAGCTTCGGCCAGGCGGCGTCCTCCTTCCAGGGGTCGCCCTCAGCCGCGGCCGGAACAGCGGCCAGCGGTGCGAGCAGCGTAAGCGAAAGGGTCGTGCTCAAAAGCAGAGCAAGCGTTTTCCGAAGATTCATTTGGTTGCTTCCTCCTTTTCGCCAAAATCTTTTTCTGGAAAAATCATATCGGTTTCTCCGGAGCAGCAGAGCCTGAACAGCACCGACTCGGCATCGTCGGTGTGCGGCAGGACGGCCGCGCCGGCAAAGCGGACACAGTAGGGGTGCGCGCGATAGATGTAGCGCAGGGTATCCTCCCCCTCGGCGGAAATTTCCGGGAAGTCGGCCGCCGTCCGGTCGCCGCACAGGGTGAGGTAGAGCGGCGCCGCCCCGGTTTTTGCAATATGGACGCCGTCCTCACGCAAAGTAAAGGTGACGTCGCCGCAGGGCGTGCCGGAAAAGATAGCCTCCGCCGCGCCGGAAGCCTCTCTGTAAGTCATCCCGGCGTAGGGCAGGCCGCCCGCCGCCTTCTCATCGGACGAGGGGTAGAGGCCGCCGCGGACGCCATGGCCGGAAAAGCGGCTGCCGTCGGCGACCGGCAGATTGTCATAGGTAATCTTATCCGAATCGCAGACCGCGTCCAGATACCGCTCGGCATACCGGTCGTCAAACAGGTAAAGATCCCGGATCCAGAACCGTCCATCCTCGGCATAGAGGTTTATACGATACCGCCCGCAGTTGTACCAGACCGACTGCCGTCCGGTGTTCTTCCAGTCGGTTTCGGCCACGATGGTCGACGGCGGAGTGGAGGCAAACGCCCCTTTAAACCAGCGGCCGGTTTCTCCCATCGTCTCGGCCGTGAGGCGGCCGGACCTTTGCAGCGCGGCAATTTTCTCAAACTGATCGGTCAGCCCGGCAGCCATAGCCGGCCAGCCGAAGCTGTTCTCCTGTCCGGCCTGGGCATAGCCGAAGGTCAGGCAGTTTCCGCTGAAATTCTGCTGTAAGTACCAGTCTGTCCAGGCCGGAACGCCGCCGCCGCCCGTATCTCCGCAATAGACCGGCTCGAGGGTCACGACCCCCTGCACCGAGACGCTGCTCTCCAGATGCTCGGCCACGCCGAGGTCGTACTGCGCCACCGGATCAGAGCCCAGCATCCGCAAAAGCGGGACATGGATCTGATTCTCCTTCGTTTTGGCGGGGCAGAAAACGTTGGTCCGGCTGGGATAGTACCCCTGGCCGTAATATCCGCCCCACAGGGTGTAGCCGTCGGTGCCCCACTGATCCTTGCAGTTGCAGGCCACGTCGAGGCCGTACTTCTCACTCGCATAGGCAAGGGTGTGCGCGTCGAACACCCAGCTGCCGAAGGATTTGGGATAAAAGCCAAAGACCGCCTTAAAATCCTCGAACAGCACGTCGATCATCCGCTCGCGCTCCTCCGGTCTGTACCCGGCCGAGAAGGCGTGCCGCGCGTGCCAGTCCCAGGCGTACCGGCCGGTCCAGGGGATGCCGGCCTTCTCTGCCAGAGGCTGTACAATCTCGAACCAGACGCCGACCTCAATCCGGTCGGGATCGGCCGCCAGCAGCGGCGCGGTAAAATCGGGATTGATCAGCGCGTCGTATTGCAGCAGAAAGGTCCCCTTCAGCCGGTGCTGCTCCATCAGCGCCAGCTGCCGACGCACCGGCTCGGCCAGATCGTCCGAGGTGCGGGGATCATAGCCGCGGACAAAGTTGACGATATTGATAATTTGTCTTTTTTGCAAAGCATTCCCTCCGTCTTTTTAAAATGGCCGCCAAACGCCGGAAAGTAAGCCCGGGCGCACCATTTTTTAAAATGCGGCGCCTTCGCTCAGGCTCTGCGGCAGGTATAAAAAAACTCGTTGCAGTTTTTGCAGTCTGATTATATAATAAAACCGAAAAGATTACACTGTATTTTTCGACGTACAAGGTGGACAAATCGCCTTTTTGAGGGGAGGGAAAATATGGCAAACAAATCCTATTACCGTGTGTTGACCGATTCGGACAACGATTTTGAGGTGGCCGATTCGCCGTTTGTGGTCAACTGCACCGGCTACCACAGCTTTTCGGAGGAGGTTAGAGCCGCCTCGCTCCGCCGGGACTATTACCTCCTCTACCTCGTCCGCGGCAGCGTGGAGATTCAGCGCCCGCACACCGATCGCCTGATGCGATCGGGCGAGCTGTTCCTCTTTCCTCCAGGCGAGCCGTTTACATACTATAAGCCGGCGGGCGAGCCGTTTGAATATTACTGGATGCATTTTTCGGGAAGCTATGCGGCCACCCTGCTGCAAAAATGCGGCACCACACCCGGCCGCATCCTCACCCCCGGCAACCACGAGGGAATTTGCGAGGCCTTCCGCAGCCTCTTCCGCGCCTTTTTGCGCAGAGACGCCTTCTTCACGCTGGAGGCCGCCGCCAAGGGGGAGGCTCTGCTGGTGCGGACGGGGCGCTACCTGTCCGGGCAGTCGACCGACGCGCCGCGGGATTACTCCCGGGTGAGCGGGGCGCTGAACGTCATCCACAACGACCTCTCCGCCCCGGTCAGCGTGCGGGAGCTGGCCGACGCAGAGCACATGAGCGTCAGCTATTTCCGCCGCCTGTTTCATGAGGTGACCGGCATGTCTCCGCAGGAGTATATGATCTTTGTACGATTGAACCACGCCTGCGAGCTGCTGCGGCAGACCGAGCTTCCCATCCGGGCGGTGAGCGCGGCTGTCGGCTACGACGACTCGCAGTACTTTATCCGGCTGTTCGGGCGCCGGTTCGGCCAGTCGCCCGGGCAGTACCGCCTGAGCAGTCGGGGCGGATAACCGCACAAAAATGGTGACGACCCGTATCGGCCGCGCGGCTCTATAGAAATCTGCGGCTTTTGTGGACAAGCGATGGCTTTGTGTGTTATACTGAAAATGTGCCATCGGTTGGCAAGGGCAGACACGGTTTTGACAGAGCAGAAATGCTTTGCGCTTGCCCTCGTCAACCGATGATGGCCTAAAACGTCACGCTTTTTAGATAGAGGCGGGATTTTCTCCGGGCGAAATGCGAAATCCTCCCCGGGGGACAGGAAGAGCCTCCGACCGCGGCGGTATTTTTATACCGACCGTTTCCGCCGCGTGGAAAAAGACAGCTTGCCGTCCTTTTGCGTTATACGCGAATCGCCCTCGCCCCTATGAAAAGAGGCGGCCGTTTTGCCGGGAGGCCGGGCGTCGCCCCGGCTGTGCCAATCCAAAAAAACGCCCTGCTGCGCGCCAAAGCACCACCCCGAACGCCCGTATCCCTGTACGCCCACATTCCCATACAGTTCCGACCGCCCTCCGCTTCTACCGGCGGTTCCTTGTTAAGGAGGCCTTCTGGCATTATGAAAAAAACCGTATCCTACCTGCTTTGTTTTCTGCTTCTGCTCAGCCTCTGTGCACCCGCCGCCTCGGCGCTCGAGGTTCGCGAAGGCTGGATAGAGCTTCCGCACTATGCCGCGCCCGCCGCGGTTTCCGAGAATTATTCCGCCGCGGCCGCGCATATTTTAAGCAGCCTGAAGCGGGGGGAAAACCCGATCGACGTCTCCGAATACCATATTTCAAGAGCCGACGCGCTGTCGGTGTTTGTGGGGCTGCTTTCCGATCATCCGGAGTATTTTTACATCAAAACCGGCCTCAGCTATACATATAATCCGGCCACCAACACCCTGATCGATATCACCTATTTCGAAACGGCCTCAGGTGACGTGCTGGAGGCGCAGAAGGCCGCCCTCTCTGCCGCCGCAGCTGAGGTTCTGGCCGGCGTCGGCGCGGATATGACCGAGATTGAAAAAGCCCTCTACCTGCACGACACGCTGGCGCTGCGGGTTGCATACGATTATGAGAATTACGATGCCGGAAGCATCCCGGACGCCGACTATACCGCCTATGGCGCGCTGGTCGACGGCAGCGCGGTCTGCCAGGGATACGCAATGGCCTTTACTTTCCTTGCAAAGCAGCTGGGGATGGAGAGCTGCTTTATCAGCAGCAGCTCCATGAATCACGGCTGGAACGCCGTGCGGATCGATGGAAAATGGTACTATCTGGACGTCACCCAGGACGACGCGATTCTCTCGATGCACGGCAGCTATGTCTATAACGCCGACATCGGGCACAGCCGCTTTTTGCTGAGTGAGAGTGAACTGACCGCCGCCGGCTACGCCTCCGACCGGCAGATAATCTCGCTCGAGCACCGGGATATTTCCTGCACGGACAGCCTGGACGGCGCTGGCTACCTCTGGCAGGAGAGGGGACGCGGCCCCTTCTTCTACGCCGGCGGGCGGTGGTATTGCGCCGAGGGCGGGACGGTCTACCACGCGAAAATCGACCAAAGCGACAGGCAGATTTATTATCAGGCGCCCAATGCCTACGGATATTCCCGCTTCCGGATGCAGGGCGGCCGGCTCTATTACAACACCAGAGATGAGGTATACGCCGTCTCATTGTCGGGCGGCCTTGCGGTCGTCCTTGCGGCCGAAAACGGCGGGACAATCGTCGGGCTGGGCTTTTGCCCCGACGGCCGCCTGATGTATGAGGGGTTCGATGACGCAAACCGGTATTACAGACGCTTTATCACGCTCGACTCGGCGGCAGAGGATGTGACCGCACAGATTGCCGCGCTGCCCTGGTTTGTTACCGCGTCCGACCGCACCGCGGTCGAGGCGGCGCGCACCGCCTACAACGCGCTGCCGGCCGACCGGCAGGCCGACGTCTCCAACCTGCCGGTTTTGGAGGAGGCCGAACGCATCCTGCGGGAGCTGGATACCGGCCTCCCCTTTAAGACCGGCGACGTCAACCGCGACCGGATGATTTCGGTTTCGGATGTGGTGGCGCTTCGGCAGATCATCCTTCTGGGCGGCGATGGATATGTGTATGACTTCACCGACATTGACGGCGACCGGAAAATCACAGTCACGGATGTTGTTGCGCTTCGCCGCCTGATTTTGGACGCGGCATAAAAAAGAGGCCTTTCGCCCGCAGATACAATCGGACAATCGGCCAGACAGCCAAACAGCAAGAAAACAGCCCCGTTCCTCCCTGTCATGAAGTGACCCCAAAAAGTTAGACAAAAATAAGAATAAAAATTGTTCAAGCTACC
>UQRS01000062.1 GCA_900543525.1 uncultured Oscillospiraceae bacterium | reverse complement strand
CTGTGCTTCGGTCAGCATAAAGCTATAGGGCGTCCCCTTATTATACCGTACAATCTGTAAGAAGAAAAGACTTTGAAGCAAAAATAATTTCAATTTTGGCATAGGACTCTTTTGAAACATGGAGTGATCGAAGCCCGGATGTGTGCTATAATGCCGATGTACAATTGGATTGTGCGGCAATCCGAAAAAAGGAGAGCGAATTTTTATGAAACACAAATTGTTTGCAGGCAGATGGCTGGCCGTCGTCCTCGCGCTTTGCATGGTGCTGCCTCTGGCACCGACGACCGCCTTCGCGGAGGGGAGGAGCGCTCTTGCCCAGGACGCGTCGCCCATCACAAATATAGAAATCCTCTACGCCACGCTTTTTTATAAAGCCGGAGAAGCCCCGAGGATCAGCGCCCACGCCGGCTCTCCGGAGGAGGACGATGTAGGGTATGAGGTTTATGACGAATATTGGGAGGAGATGGAGCTGGACGGCAGCGGAGAAAGCGTGGCGGTTCGCTACTGGCACTCCAACCTGGTTGAAAATGCCAAGGTTTCCGAGGACAAGCGTATCACCACCTTTGAAGCGGGAAAATCCTACATGTACAGCCTGACGATTAAGACGACCGAGGGGCGGAGTTTTGCCGACGACTGCACCATGACGCTCAACGGCACTGCCGTCAATCAGAGAAATGTTATCAAGGTTGACGACTGCACCCGGTTTGCCATCGCGCTCAAAACCATCCGGCCCACGAACGCCGAGACGGTTAGCAGTATCGCAATCGAAAACGCCGTTTTAAACTATGCCCCCGGTGAAAAGCCCGAAGCCTCCGCCACGGTCGGCGCGGCTGACGCCGCAAAATATGCGGTCGCTTACGAGTGCTGGGAGAAATGCGAGCGGGGGGAGAACGACGCCGTAGAAACCGTGGCCTACTGGTACTCGGACGAGAGCAGGTACACCTCCGAAACGCCCCGGTTCACCACATTTGAAAAGGGATTTAGCTACAGGTACAAGATTTATCTCAAGGTAAAGGACGGCTACGCCTTTCAAAGCGATCTGCAGGAGAGCACAGTCTCTCTGAACGGCGGCGAGCTGCCGTGGGGCTCTTTCGTTACTTCAATGGACAACGGGCAGGGCTGCTGTATCCAATACGGCACAAATCTGCGCCCCGGCGACAGCGTTAAGAAAATCTGCATCAATGACGCGACTTTGCAGTTTGAACCGGGGGATAAGCCGGCGTTCACCGGGCAGCCGGAGGCCTCCGCCCCCTACTGCATTGATCACGAGGGCTGGCTGACCGACGACGGCGGCGTGACCTCCAGTGACTTCTGGAACAGCCGCTACGGCGATTTTGAAGGAAGCTGGGGCAAGCTGGTCGAAGCCTTCGAGGATGGAAAAACCTACAGCTACGATCTTTACATCAAGCTGACCTCCGACGGCTATAACGAGGGCTGGTGTTTTGATAAAGACACCGGGCTGTGCATCAACGGACGGGATATCGACCTCTCCAAAGTGACGGTCGATCTGGACGAGTCGGGGGAGACTATCTGGTTCCACGGCATTCTGACCCTGACGCCGGGAGAGGAGCCGGCCGTCCGGCGCGGAGATGTGGATGGCGACAACTATGTCACGGTTTCCGACGTCGTGGCGCTGCGCCAGCTGATCGTTGCGGGCAGCTGGACCGATCGGGAGTTCGCGGCCGGCAACCTCGACGATTCGGATGAGAACCTGACCGTCTCCGACGTTGTGGCGCTGCGCGCCCTGATTGTCTCCGGCGTGTGAGTGCTTAAGCAGACAGGTGGCAGGGTTCGCCTTCCTGCCGGGGCCTTAAACCGGCGGGGGTCGCCTCCTTTGCCGGCTTTGGCAGGCTGGTTTTTACGCCTGCTGCGTTACTTTTCCTCTGATAGGGTATGGGTGCCTTTTCGCTTTTTGTGGAAACGGCACAGCGCCTGTCAGGCGCCTGAAATAAAACAAACAGGGACGGGAATCCTTTAAAAGATTCCCGTCCCTGTCTTATACCTCGGATCGTTTTGAAGCCCGGCCACTTATTTCGATTCCGGAACCTCCTGATAAAGGTTGAAGCGGAACAGAAGGCTCTCATCCTCCTTGTTCGCGCAGCGGATGGTCGCCTCCGAAATCGTTGCCTTCTGAAGAATGTTGGCAAGGCCAAGCATCTGGCAAAGCTTGGATTTCAGATTGAGGCTGTCGCCCTCCGGCGTCTCCAGAAAAACGTCGCCCTTGCAGGCGTCGATCGTTTTGAGCAGATCGTTGAAGTCGATGTTATGCATATCAATTTTGTATCCCATATACCGCAATCCTCCCCTGATTATTGGAAAACTGCCATCATGGACAGGTGTGGCAGCCTATGATGGTAACTTTATTATATGATAAAATTTGTGGACTGTCAACAATTCTTTTGTGTTTTTTTAGTAAAATGTACAATCCAAAAAATTGCGAAAATATTCCCGGAATGTGCTATACTGAATGGGAAGAAATCCGGGGAGGGAGGAACGGGTCATGCAGCTGCCGCCGGTGATTTTTAAAATACTCGACACGCTCGAGCGCGGCGGAGAAGAGGCCTATCTCGTCGGCGGCTCGGTGCGCGACATGCTCTGCGGGCAGACGCCGAAGGACTTTGACCTGACGACCTCGGCCACGCCCGCCCGGATGAAGGAGATTTTTGCCGGCCGCCGCCTGCTGGAGACCGGACTCTCCCACGGTACGCTGACCCTGGTGGAGGACGGCCTCGCGGTGGAGATCACGACCTATCGCGTGGACGGCGGCTACTCCGACGGCCGGCACCCCGACGCGGTTGCCTTCAGCCGCCGGCTGGAGGAGGATCTTGCCCGTCGGGACTTTACAATCAACGCGATGGCCTGGCACCCCGACCGGGGGCTGATCGACCCCTTCGGCGGGCGGGAGGATCTTCGCCGCGGCATCATCCGCTCCGTGGGGGAGCCAGAGCGCCGGTTTATGGAAGATGGACTGCGTATTCTGCGGGGGGCGCGCTTTGCCTCCCGCTTCGGGTTCCGGGTGGAGGAGCAGACGGCGGCCGCCATGCACAGTCTGCGGTCGCGGCTGTCGCTGGTGGCGGCCGAACGCCTCCTGCCGGAGGTGACCGGGCTGCTCTGCGGGCGGGCGGCGACAAAGGTGCTGCTGCAGTTCGCGCCGGTGCTGTTTGCTGTACTGCCCGAGCTGGAACCCATGTACGTCTGTCCGCAGCAGACGGTTTATCATCAGTATGACGTGTGGGAGCATACGGCCGTTGCGGTCGGTGCGGCGCCGCCCGAACCGGCGCTGCGGCTGACCATGCTGCTGCACGATGCGGGCAAGCCGGCCTGCCGCGTGCGGCGGGAGGGGGTCGATCACTTCAAAGGGCATGCCGCCCTCTCCGCCCGGATGGCGGAGGGGATTCTCTCCCGGCTGGCCTGCGACAGCCGGACAAAGCGCCTGATCATCACGCTGGTCGGGGCGCATGACCTCCGCCCCGAGCCAACCGTCGCCAGCCTGCGGCGGCTGCTCTTTCGCTATGGGGAGGGGACGGTGCGCCGCCTCTTTGCCTGTCAGCGGGCGGACGCGGCCGGAAAGGCCGAGAGGTACCGCCTGCAGCAATGGGCCGAGGTCGACCGGCTGGAGGAAATTCTGGAGCAGGTGATTGCACAGAACCTCTGCTGCAGCCTGCGCGACATGGCGGTGAAGGGGGACGACCTGATCGCGGCCGGTGTTCCCGCCGGGCCGGAGGTTGGCCGTCTGCTTTCATCTCTGCTGTCGGATATGATTGCGCAAAACCTTCCAAATCAGAGGGAGGCTTTGCTGCAGCACCTGCAAAAGCTGCGCAAAGGCCGGGATGCAACCGCCGGTTGCGCGATTGAAAAGCCGAATGTATAGCGCAACCGCGCGCTTTTCTCTATACTCAAAAAGCAAGAAGGCGAGGCCGCCGGGTTCGGCGTGAGCCCTTGGTTTTACAGATGTCGGCCGGGCGGAGAATTTTCCGATATGCCCGCACGACCGCACGACCGCACGACCGCACGACCGCACGACCGCACGACCGCACGACCGTATGGCCGTACGACCGCACAATTCTGTTGACCGGGTGAGAATGGTCAATCTATCATCCGGCCGTCCGGCCTCGCCAATCAGGAAAGGATGAATATAGCGTATGAACATCGAAACGGCCAATCGGCTGTATGCCCTGCGTAAAAAGAGCGGCCTCTCTCAGGAGGCGCTGGCTGAACGGATTGGAGTCAGCCGGCAGGCAGTCTCCAAATGGGAGCGGGCGGAGGCCTCTCCCGACACCGACAACCTGGTGCTGCTTGCACAGGTGTACGGCGTCTCTCTGGATGAGATGCTGGGGGTTGCCGCTGCGCCGGCCGATCCGGCGGAATCGGATGGCTTAAAGGAGGACGCCTCGGCAAAGGATTCCGCAGCGGAAGAAAGCGCGGGGGAGGAGAGCGGCGCTGCGTCCTCGCCCGACTCGTCCGAGCAGGAGGACGAGCAGCCTCCCCGAAAGGATTTTGTCAGCTTCCGCCATGGTATCCATGTCCATGATAAGGACGGAAACAAGGTGGACATCAACCTGCGCGACGGAGTGCATGTGCTGGATCGGAATGGAGCGCAGGTGCATGTCGGCCCCGGCGGCGTGTATGTCGACGACGGCGCCGGAAAGGAGCCTCGTTTGTCCGACCACCTCTTTACCAGGGGCGGCCGCAGCCACGAGGGACTGAAGCGCTTTCCCTATGTGATCTGCACCGTGATCGCTTTTCTTGTATTGGGCTTTGCACTGGACGCCTGGTACATTGCATGGCTGCTGTTTTTAACCATTCCGCTTTTTTACTCCCTGATTGACGCGGTGGAAAAGCGCAACCCCAACCATTTTGCATACCCGGTGCTGACGGCGGCCGTCTATCTCTTCATCGGCCTTTTTGCGCACATCTGGCACCCGACCTGGGTGATCTTTTTGACCATCCCGCTGTATTACGGGCTGATCGCCATGTTCCGGCGGGAGTAATCTGCTTTTTGCGAAAGGCCTCCCGCCTCACAGGCGTTTTAGTGCCGGCGCGGCGTCCGGGCGCTGTGTGAAAATCGTATCCTGCAAAGGCTCTGTGTGCAGGGCAAGGCTTTTGGCGGAGAAATTTTTGTTGCTCCGATTTGCTTCATTATAAAAAATAGCTCTGGATTACATCGCAAAATGGTGTATAATAAAAGAAACGGTGCGCGTCCGCAAACGCCGGGGATTTCCGCGCGGCGGTTTTGCTGTACCGTTTCGATTTATTTTGAAAGGAGAACAATTATGGCGCCGCTTACAATTACCAAGGAAAATTTTGAAACAGAGGTTTTGCAGTCTCCCGTACCGGTGCTGCTGGATTTTTGGGCCGCGTGGTGCGGACCCTGCCGGATGCTTTCTCCCATTGTGGACGCCGCTGCCGAAAAGGCGGAGAATGCCAGGGTCGGCAAAATCAATGTGGACGAGCAGCCCGAGCTGGCCGAGAAATTCGGAATCATGAGCATCCCTACCCTTGTGGTGATGAAGAATGGCAAGATGGTTTCCAAATCGGTCGGCGGCAAGTCGGAGGAGGAGATCCTCGACATGCTGCAGGGCTGATCGGCCGGTCATCCGGCCTGTCGGTCGATTTTATAGAGTACGGCTCTGCCGGAGAGGATAAAGCACCCACTGCTTTGCCCCCTCCGGCATTTTTGCGTTTTTCGGGGAAATCGACTCCGTGCGCAGTCCTTTTGAGAATATCAAAAAACCGAACCGTTCCTTTGAAAGGAGAAACGGTTCGGTTTTTTAAAAAAATTACGGGGCGGAGGTGATTTTTCCCTCGCTTACAGTGACGCCCCAGCCTGCTGTGGCCGCCTTTTGGGGGGAGGCTTGTATCACCTCGGCAAACAGCTCGACGTTCTGATAAACCGCGCTGCCGTCGCGGTCGGTGGATTCCTCCAGATAGATCGGCGCGCAGAGGGGCGCGGTGGAAGCACCCGCTTCCACCGGAAGAAGATAGTAGTAGGTGTCGTCCGAGCCTTTGATCCAGTTGTCCATAAGGGACAGCTCCGGCATTTTGGAGGAGATGCCGATGATCTCTCCGGCGGCGTTTACCCAGTTCGACACCACCCGCAGGCGGATAAAGACAGCGATGTTCGAGGTGTTTTCCACCGTGATATCGGTCTTTCTCGTGCCGGAGTGGAGGCCGTCGGTATATTCGACGCCGTCAAGCTTTTCGTGAACGGTGCAGGAAACCTGTGCCGGAACAAACTGGTTTTCGGCCGTCGCCCGCCTGAACATGAAGGCGACGGTTATGCCTATGGCCGCCGCAAGGGTCAGAGCCGCGGCACAGAGGAGGATTCGATTGGTTTTTTTGCGCACCCGGCTCATCCCTTTCTGTTCTGGTTTTTTTTGCTGTTTGCGTTCAGCCAGCTCTCGTTTTCGGCCTCCGCGTCAAACCGGACGGAGCAGCCCTCCTGCGGGAGCGAGACGGTCTTTTTGCCGTCGGAATATCTCCATGACCAGCCGTTCACCTGCTCGATGACGTAATCCCCGCAGGGTAGGTTTTTGATGACCGCACTGCCGTTTCCGGTGATCGAGGCGTACAGGACATGCTCGGGATTCTGCACCGACGTCAGCTTATAGACAAAGGTTTGTTCTCCGCCGCTTTGCCCGTCTGCGCCGTTCTGGCGGGTGATGGTAAGGTCGCCGTAGGTCGGGAGGAATTTTGCATAAAAAACGTTGATTTTCGGGATCGGGTCAAGATTTGCGGTCGTGGGGATCAGCCGATCTTCCGAAAGCGTGGCCTTGTCATCGTCGGCGGCAGGGGTGGAAACCACCGGCTGCGTGCAGGCCTCATCAAGATACCAGCCCTCGAAGCTGTAGCCGGTCTGCGCGGTGGGAGAAGAGCCGGTAAACGGATCGGTTCCGTTTACAACCTCGATGCTTTTGTCAAGACTTCCGCCGCCGAACTGCCAGACCTTGTATTCCACCGTGAACTGAAGAGGTGAGTAGTAGAACAGAATGTAATTCTGGCTATCATTGGCACGGAGCACAATGGTTTTGGTAAATTCCGAAACGCAGCTCATGCCCGGGATTTCGGCGGACGTCTTGCAGGAGGCGGTTACAGTGCTTCCGTTCTTGCCCGAGCCGTTCTCAATCGGTGTCAGAACCCCGTTGCCCTGATCGGTGGCGTTATATTCCAGAGCGTCAAGATTGCTGATGTTGGTTCCATAGCGGAGGTGGTATATCTTGTAATTTTGAATGTTGCGGGTGTAGAAGATATAAAGCTCTGTTCCTTCCGCCTCAATTGTGATGTTAAAATAGGGGTGATCCGATGATGTGTCCTGAAGGTCGGTGAATTCGGGCTCTCCCTTAACCTGCCCCTTGCCGTAAACCGTAAAGCCGATGAAGCTTTGCGGCGCAACCTGGATTTCCTCGCCGATTTTGCCGATGCCTTCGGTGTGCGCCTTGTTTTCGGTATAGTTTGTGTAGCCGCCGCTTCCGTCGGACTGCGGCAGATCGGAGGCGGCATCGATGTTCTGCAGCATGTGGTGAACCGCGTAGAAGGCGTTGGCGCTGTTTTGCGAATAATAGAAGGTCACAACATTGTCGGGGGAGGAGATGACGCTTCCGTTCTCCTGCTTTTCCACCGCGAGGATAAGCCGCTTGTAGAAAGCGTCCGGGATCATGTCGGTTACTACCGCGAACCGCTCGGTCACCACCGAAAGGAAGGTCTGCTTATCCACTTTGCCGTTTCCGGGCGCGGAGGAAATATACGCCCCGGTGTCGAGGCGCCGGTACTCCACGGTGTAATCAATGCGGTCCATGTGGACATAGGTGAAGGTAAAGACGTTGTGCTGCGGATTTTCCTTGTCCGCCTCATACCGGATGGAAATGGAGTGGCTGGCCAGCGTGGGATAATACCCGTTGTTGTATCCGTCCCAAAGCTGGTCATAGGGGTTTCCGGTTTTGGGATGGAAGGTCCGGGTGTTGCCCTGATAGGCAAAGCCCTTTGTCCGGTCGGCGATGGAGAGGTGATACCTCCCGTCGCTGTCGAGGTAGACGTATTTCGTTTGCACGCCGTTTACAGTGACTGTGTACTCGGTGTTGTCCTCCGGCATTCCGTTGGCCGCCGCGTTCAGCAGTGTGAGAACGCTTTCATCGGTTTCGGGTATGTCGAGGGCGTAGTGTATGACATACGGCTGCGCCGATTGAGAGCCCCAGTCGGCAAAGACGTAGGTATCGTTTATGATCGGCGTGTCCGGGGGAGAAAAAGCGGTTTTCTCCTCCTTTTTCATCTGGAACCAGCCGCTGAAATCATAGTCACTGTCCTCTGCGTCGTCGATGTCGCCGACGACGCTTTCGTGCGGAACGCTGCGCGTTTCTATCAGGCCGCTTTCATCGCCGTAGTTTTGAAAATTCAGCATGGAGTCATAGTCCTTGAAGAACCACACCGTGTGGGAGACGATCTCCCATTTGGCATAGAGAGAAAAGTCCGAGGCGGGCATCCTCGTCCCGGCCGTATACTCCGTGCCGTCGTAGCAGCCGGGACTTTCGTACCAGCCTCTGAACACATAGGCGCCTTTTTTGAGGGTGGTGGGATAGCTTGGGACAATCTGATCGCCGTCGTCATCATATACAAACCTGTCCACATCGCTGTCAAACTCCACATCCGACTCGGTCTGGGGCTGTTCGTTGTGGTTGTGCTTGACAAGGTCGAAGGTGTCGCGCTTGTAGAAAAACCGGACGGTGTACGACGTGCGCCCGTCCGTCAGGGTGCCGTTATCGATTTTTTCGGCGCGGGCGCAGTAGTCGCTGAGATCTCCATCCTCAAACGCGAAGCCTTCCAGCGCGGTTTGGGTTTGATTTTTTGCAACCGTGCCATCATCGCTGGTGACTACCTGATCGAAAAGGCGGTAGATCGTATTGTTCAGCTTGTAGTAGTAATAGGTGTACCCGCCGATGTCGCAGGTCTTTTTGTCATTGCCGTACTGCTGCACGGTGGTGATCTGATCGGCGGTCAGCTCTCCATCAAATATGGGCACAAAAAGGTCATAGTTCCACTCCCGCGGAACGTTCCAGGACACGCCCTTGCCGTTGTTGAAAAAGTTGACAAAGTAGTTGACGCGGGAGGTAACCTTCTTGCCGCCGACCGTCGCCGTGGTGGTTATGATGCGGTCGCTGTCATAGGTAAAGGTTTTGTCTCCGAGCGCGCCGAAGAGGACGGTATCGTCCAGCTTCTGATAATTGCCCTTGATGGTGGAGTTGTCGTTCCGGAGGGAATAGGTGACCTTGTACTCGCCGTTCCAGCCGGCAAGGAAGGCGTAGTTTCCCCATCCGTCGTTTTTAAGGTTGTCTGCGCCGCCGTTGTCTATATGCTTGTCGGGGTGCGCCACCTTGACCTTGTCAAAGACGGCCGCCGGCCAGAGCTGGGAGAGATCGGCGCCGTAACGGGCGGTCAGATCGAAGTAGTAGAACCGGTCGCCCTGGATGTTGTAGTTTCCGTTGCCGGTGTTGCCCTTGGCGCTTCCGGTATAGCCGGTTCCCGGCTCGGGATAAACGCCGGTGGAATATGCGGCGTTTTCGACGCTCGGCTGTATGATCTGGGGCAGGCGGGAGAGGTCTTCGGTTTGATCCATCGTTTCATAAATCGTGCCCCACTGTTCGCTGTTCCCCTCGGTCTTGTTCATGTTGTAAATGATGTCGTCGAGGGAATAGTCGTTGCCGGTGCCGTTCGGCCACGGCCTTCTGGTGGTGTTCTGGTTTCCAAAGCCGTGGGTGCTTCCGCCCACGACTGCATAGCTTATCCCATTAAAACCGCTGGGGTTGTAGCAGTCGTAAGCTCCGTTATACTCCTTGGCATAGATAAAGCGCAAGGTATAATACTTCCGGGTGTAGCGGACGTTTACAATGGTCGATCCGTCGCCCTTGACCTCCACGTTCTGGTCGGCCTCCTGAAACTCGAAATGCTCGTTGGGGTAGCAGGCGGAGGTGTGGGTATGGCCTTCGTCGGTGCTGTCGCACATGGGGCCGTCCGATCCCGAGACAAAGCTTCCCGCGTCGGCATAGCGCACCGCGCGGCCCATGTAGCTGTAATTGTCGTCGTCGGCGTTCTGAATCCAGTATACGGTGGTGTACTGGGTGCTGATCGGCTGCCAGATGGCTTTGTAGGTCTGATTCTCGGCCGGAATGGTGGAGGGCAGGGGATCGGGACTTCCGTCGCCGACCCCGTCCTCCAGAAGATCCCAGCCGACAAAGGTGTAGCCGTGCCTTGTCGGCTCTGTGGTCAGGAAGGGGGCGCCGTATCTTGCATAAACCGGCTCGGTTCCGTAGCCGCCGTTCATGTCGAAATTCAGGATATAGTAATTGCGGTCGTAATAGCACTCAAAAACCGTCGAGCCGTCGGCCGCCACCGCCTCGGGATAATGATAGAGCTTGGTAAAGCCTTGGGTTTTATCGGGGTCGCTGGCCTCCATTTGTTTGTTGGAGATGATGGTGCCGGTCGTAGCATAATCCTGCTTGTAAAGGCCGAGATCCTCCGAGTAAAAGTCGTCATTTATGTTCTGGAAGAAATACCTCGCCGCATAGAGCACCTTGATGGGCTTGTAATACACGTTGACGACATAGCTGTCGCCGTCAAAGCTTTCGGGAATATCGAGCCGGATAATCGAAGCGTCCGCGGATGCGTCCACCTCTCCCTCATCGGGCAGGCCGATGGCGGGATGATCGGGATTGTAGTAGGGCGCATAGCCGAGGTAGGTGGGGGAGATGACCGAGTTGGTGTAGGACGTGCCCTTTTGTATCTGCGCCGAAAAACCGTTGTATATGGCCCGTCCCGTGACCGAGTCGAGATAGTTTATGGAAATATGGACATACTCACTATTGGACTCGTCCGCGGCATCACGCAGCTCGATCGCTTGCGGAGCGGGGGAGAGAAGGGCGGTTTCATCCTCCGGGGCGTTATAGTGTACCGTCACCGCAACCGGGGCGGAGTAGCCGGTGTATTCCCCGTTCTGCGCGCTGGCGCGGAGGCAAACACTCCCCGAATTGTCCAGCAGGCTTTCGACCACGGCGTAGGAAAGGGTGAGCTCCTTTGCGGTCGCGTCCAGAATGTTGACCCACTCTCCGTCCTGCGTGCCGGTCAGAATCTGCCACTGAAAGGCGGTGTCCCGCTTTTCGGGGGAGGCGTTGGCCGTCAGGGTGATTTTGTCGGTCTGCGGCAGTATAATCTCCGAAACTGCCGCGCCATCCACGGTAACCGAAACCTCCGGTGCGGTGAGGAACGCTGCGCCGAGCATCTGGAACGGAACGACGTTTGCGAGCACCAAAAGGCAGATGATTGCCGACAGCAGCCGCAGGATATAGGATTTTTTCTTTGTCCAAAGCTTCATGTTCGCCAAATCTCCTTTCGGGTGGCTATTGCGTTTTCACGGTGTTCCAGGCCGCCATGGCCCGGTCAGTGTCGGTATAGCCTTCGGCCAATCCCTCGCCGAAGCCTTGATACTGAACGGCCGTTGCCTCAAAGGTCAGGTCAAGCGCTTTTGGAAAAACGTCCAAATTGCTTTTCGTGATCTTCTCACTTACGGTAATGAATCCGTCCCTGCCGATGATGTCGGCCGAGAAAGGGGTGTTGGCACCGACAATTTGGTAGAAAACCTCGTTCCCTTCATCTTCACATAGAAAGTTCCAGCCGTCGGCCACCTCCCATGAGAGGGCCTCTGCGCCGCTTGCCGGATCGGCAAAGGTGTATTTGTGCGCGGCGGAGTGCTGCCAGGCCGGCGCCTTGATTTCCAGAAAGACATAGCAGGCCATTTCACTGCCGTCAAATTCAACAACCGCCTTTTTCTCGATGTTAGCGCCGGGGGCAATCACCCAGGTTTGAGGCTCGGCAAAGTTTCCGGTTTCGGTGATCTCCAACCGCTTTATGGTGGCGACCCTGGCCGAATCACTGCCGGCTGAGGTGGTGATATATCTCGAAAAGGTCACGCCGGTCAGCGCAAACGCGATTAGCAGAAGGTAGAGGATATATGCTCGCAGCGGGAGTCTGAGCCTTGCCTTTTCGTTTCGTTCTTCCAATCTGCTCAGCTCCTTTTTTGTTTTACAAATCCGGGAAGATACATGGCGATCAGCAGAACTGCCAGAAGGCAGAGAAGCCCCAGCGGACTTTTCAGCGCAAGCAGCAGGCTGCCAGCGCCTCTGATGGTCAAGACTACTTTGCCGATCACCCGGCTTTCCAAAACCGGCTGCAAATCCTCCGCGTCGTTGGCGTCACCCTTGGTGATCAGGCCGTCGGCCGTCTCTCGGACAATTCGGTGGGTGGTCGTGCTGCCATCTCCCGCAAAGGTGACGATGTCGCCGACCTCATAAGCGGTGCAGCGCCGAGTCACGATAAAATCACCTGCCTCTATGGCCGGGGACATGCTTCCGGTTACGACCACGGCCGTGGAAAAGCCGAACACCGTGGGATTTTTTTGCCCAAAAATATTTTGGGCGGCCAGGACGTATATGTTAGAGACAAGTACAACTGCCAAAACAACCGTCAAGACCGTCCCGAAAACCTTTCCAAAATGGGATAGGAATCTTTTAGCTTTCATATTTTTTCGCTTTTCTCCTGTCGAAGATGAGGAGCAGCAGGACAATTACGCTGAGCACAAAACACAAGCCATAGCCCAAAACTGCGGCCGTGTCGCCGGTTTTGGGCGCTTCGGGCGTGACGTGAACGCCGCCGTCGGTCACAACAATATAAAATCCGACTGTGATGCTGTCAGGCGCTCCATCCGCCGATTTATTTCCGAACGCCGTGTCCAGCAGATCGCGTGCCTCGGAATTTTCCGCGTCCTCGAAATTCCAAATCCAGCCGATGTCAAAATCCTGCATGCTTTGAGAGGCAACTTTTCCCTCTACCACCCGGATGACCGCGTCGGCCTCTATCCCGGCGGGAAGCGTAGGGACAGCCGTGTCCGAAAAGCCCTCTCCGGAAAGAGAGGCGACGGCAGTCTCCTCCTTTGCTGTGCTGTTTGACCAGAGCACGGCGGTGTAGGAAATTTCACCTTTAGAATTGTTTTTAAGTCTTATAATACTGCTTTTTTTCGTTCCGGGCGCAATGACCTTTTCTCCGCTTTCGGACAGGACGTTACTGTATGCTGCCTCGAAAAGCGAGAGTCTGGCCGACCCGTTATCCAAAACCTCGGTATCACTGTCGAATTGCAGCGAGCCGGGTGCGTAGGTTAAAATATGCTCGGGATTAACCGAACGGGAAGCAAAGGTCAGCCCGAGTGCTGCGGGGAGCAGAAGCACTTGTATGATAAAAAGCAGAACAAGGCATGGAAGTAGAA
>UQRS01000061.1 GCA_900543525.1 uncultured Oscillospiraceae bacterium | reverse complement strand
TGGTCTCCAATCCGGACTACATGTATTTTGAAGATGCCTGTTCTTTCCCCACCACCGGCACGGAGGAACGCTATGCCTATGCGCACAAGGGCGATGTGGATGAGGATAGTGGGATAACGGTGGCCGACGTGGTTGCCCTGCGGCAGTACATCGTAAATCCTGATGAAGCTACAGCCACCCAAAATGTCATCATGGACATGGACGGCGACTTTGCCGTGACGGTCACCGACGTAGTCGCCCTCCGGCAAAAAATCGTGAATGGTTAAGCTGTGTGAATGGAAAAATCCGGGATGTGGGGGAGGGTATGCGCCCGCAAAATCCATTGTGCGCCCCGCCTCTCCCCATGGACAGTGCCTACAAAAAAAGGAATCGCGCCTCCTCCGACCTCTGCGGGATAAGCAGCCTTCGCGCCCCTTGCGCCAGAGGCTGCGGCCTCACTGCCTGCAGGATCGCGGGCGCGTTTTTTATTTTCCGAAAATCCCGCTTTGCGGGCGGCGAATCTTTCCCGTTAGCGATTGACAAAGCGGCGGGGGAAGATTATAATAATATACTGTATAAATCGGCTGGCTGCATCTTCTGCGGTACGGCTTTTAAGGAATGATGAAAATGGAATGGACCTCCCTCAACGATTTGCGGGAAAAGTATCTCCGCTTTTTTGAAAGCAAGGGGCATTTGCGGCTGAACAGCTTTTCGCTGGTGCCCAATAACGACAAATCTCTGCTGCTGATCAACTCCGGCATGGCACCGATGAAAAAATATTTTACGGGTGAGGTTACCCCTCCCCGCAAGCGGGTCACCACCTGTCAGAAATGTATCCGCACCCCCGACATCGAGCGGGTGGGAAAGACGGCGCGCCACGGCACTTATTTTGAAATGCTCGGCAACTTCTCCTTCGGGGACTACTTCAAGCATGAGGCGACCGCCTGGGCCTGGGAGTTCTGCACCAAGGTGATGGAGATGCCGGTGGACAAGCTGTGGGTCACCATCTATCAGGATGATGACGAGGCCTTCGACATCTGGACCAAGGAGGTTGGGGTTGCCCCCGATCGGATCGTCCGCATGGGTAAGGAGGATAATTTCTGGGAGCACGGTACCGGCCCCTGCGGCCCCTGCTCGGAGATTTACTTTGACCGGGGAGAGAAATACGGCTGCGGCCGCCCCGACTGCGGCGTCGGCTGCGAGTGCGACCGGTATGTCGAGTTCTGGAACCTTGTTTTCACCCAGTTCGACTCGGACGGAAAGGGAAACTATGCGCCGCTGGATCACCCCAACATTGATACCGGCATGGGGCTGGAGCGGCTGGCCTGCATCTCGCAGGGGGTCGACAATCTGTTTGAGGTCGACACGGTACAGAACATCATGAAGCACATCAGCGAAATCGCCGGTGTGACCTATAAAAAAGACGAGCGGAAGGATGTCTCCCTCCGCGTGATCACCGACCATATCCGTTCAACCACCTTTATGATCGGCGACGGCGTGATGCCCTCGAACGAGGGGAGAGGCTATGTCCTCCGCCGGCTGCTGCGCCGCGCCGCACGGCACGGCCGCCTGCTCGGCATCCACCGTCCCTTCCTGTATGAGGTGGTGGATACCGTCATCGCGGAAAACCCGGCTTATCCCGAGCTGGCCGAGAAGCGGGAGCTGATTAAAAAGGTCGTTCTGTTCGAGGAGGAGAGCTTTGGCCGCACCATCGACCAGGGGCTTGCCCTGCTGGACACGCTGCTTGCAAAAATGTCCAAGGCGAAGGAGAAGATTCTTTCGGGCGCGGACGCTTTCCGGCTGAACGATACCTACGGTTTCCCGCTCGATCTCACGATGGATATTTTGGAGGAGCGGGGCATGACGGTGGATGAGACTGCCTTCCATGCCCTGATGAACGAGCAGAAGGAGCGGGCGCGCAAGGCCCGCAAGAGTGAAGAAGGCGAAGCCTGGAAGGGCGACGGCGCGATTCTGGACGGCGTGACGGCCACTGCGTTTGTCGGCTACGATTCGGATGAGGCGAAGGCTTCTATCCTCGCGATTGTGAAGGATGGGGAGCGGGCCGCCTTTGCCGGTATCGGCGACCGGGTGTCCGTGGTGCTGGACAAAACGCCTTTCTATGGCGAGAGCGGCGGTCAGATCGGGGATACCGGCCTGATCACCGGGGAGGGCGTTCGATTTGCGGTTCGCTCGACCTCCCGCACGGCGAACGGTCACTTCATTCACAACGGCGTGGTGGAGGATGGTGCGCTGTCGGTCGGAGCGGAGGTTACCGCCTCTATCGACGGGGAGCGCCGCATGGCCATCCGCCGCAACCATACCGCCGCCCACCTGCTTCAGGCGGCGCTGCGGAAGGTTCTGGGAACCCATGTCGAGCAGGCGGGACAGCTTGTGACCGATCACTCGGTCCGGTTTGATTTCACCCATTTCTCCGCCCTGACGGAGGAGGAACTGAACGCCGTCGAGCGTGAGGTGAACCGGGTGATTCTCTCCGGCCTTGCGGTGCAGGTGTCCGAGATGCCGATTGAAAAAGCCAAGGCCATGGGCGCTATGGCGCTGTTTGGTGAGAAATACGGCGACGTCGTGCGGGTCGTGAATGTCCCGGGTGAGTCGATCGAGCTTTGCGGCGGTACGCACATTGACAACACGGCCAAAATCGGCCTCTTCCGCATCGTGTCGGAGAACTCGGTTGCGGCCGGCGTCCGCCGGATTGAAGCGGTGACCGGCAGGGCGGTGCTCGGCCTCCTGGATCAGTACAAGAGCATGGCGGAGAAGGCGGCCGGCATCTTCAAGCTCGGCAATCCGGAGGAGCTGGTCTTTAAAGCGCGCGCCGTGATGAACGAGCTGAAGGACAAGGATCGGGAGATTGCCTCTTTGCAGGGGCAGATCGCCAAGCTGCGCATGGACGGCCTGTTCGATCAGGCGGAGGAGGTAGAGGGGCTGAAGATCATCTCGGCCTCCCTGAACGGAACCGGCGCCGATACCATCCGCGCAATGTGCGACAAGGTGAAGGAGAGCATGCCGGCCGGCGTGGCGGTCATCGCCGGTGTAACCGACGGCAAGGTGACCTTTGCCGCCGCCTGCGGGAAAGAGGCGGTTGCAAAAGGCGCACATGCCGGCAACCTGATCCGTGCCGTGGCCAAGGTGGCCGGCGGCTCGGGCGGCGGACGTCCCGACAGCGCTATGGCCGGTGCGCCCAACGTGAACATGGTGGACGAGGCGCTGGCCTCGGTGCGGGAGACGCTGCTTTCTCAAATTTCAAAATAAAAAGAGGAGGGTTTTCAGCTTATGTCCGACTGCCTTTTCTGTAAAATTGCCGAGGGGGAGGTCCCCTCGACCAAGGTTTATGAAACCGACGACGTGCTGGCCTTCCGGGATATTGATCCTAAAGCGCCCTTCCACGTCGTGATCATACCCAAAACACACATTGCCTCCGCTGCGGAGATCACGGCCGACAACAGCGCCCTGATCGCCCGCGTGTTTGAGGCCGCCGCGGTGATCGCCAAAGAGCAGGGGCTGAAAAACGGCTTCCGCATTGTCAACAATTGCGGGGAGGAGGGCGGACAGACGGTCGGCCACATCCATTTTCATATGCTCGCGGGCAGGCTGCTGGCCTGGCCTCCGGGTTGATCGCTTTTTAAAAAAGCCTCCGGAAAAATTTCGGGGGCTTCTTCCTTTTTCATACATTCCTTTGGCCGGGTGAGCGGAAGGTCGGAGGAAATGGCGGCGCGCTTTCTGCTTTTTTTATGAATTGCGGCCGCTTTTTGGGGACGAACTTTGCATAGGCGGTGATGATCGGAAATGAAGCGGCCCCTTTTTGTGTGCGGCCTTGCTGGCTGCTTTGCCGTGATTTTCTGCTTTTATCTGCCGGAGTGGGCGGCCGCCGCGCTGATTGCTTTGCTTGCGCTTGGGGGCGGCGGACTGCTGCTTTTCGGAAGGCGGCACCGCCTGCCGCGGCAGGCGGCCGCAGCCCTGCTTGCGGCGGCCGTGATGGCCGGATACGCCTTCGCGGTTTTGCAGGTGATGGACAGCAGGGCAGAGGCGCTTGACGCCCAAACGGGGGAGATAGAGGCGGCTGTCACCGCCGTCTCCTTTACGGAGGATTCCGCCGTGTATGAGGTCAAGGTTACCGCCTGCTCAGTGGAGGGCGCGCCCCAAAGCTTCCGGGCGCGGATCTATACCGACGATCGCGCCATGGCAAAGGTGGGAGATGGACTTTATGCCTCGGTTGCATTTTCCGCTTTGCAGCGGGACAGCAAACGCTATTATTACCCCGACGGCATCTGCCTGACCGGCAGCGTGACCGACTCCTGTACCGTTTTCGAGAGGGAGGAGGGGCGTTCGGTTTTTGCTTTCCTTCGCTCTTTGCCGGAAAAGATACGCACCCATGTGCGTGAGATGTACGCCTCCACCCTGTCGTATGATACGGCGGCGCTGCTGACCGGCATTACGCTGGGGGACACCTCCGGCTTTTCGAAGGAGATGGCGAACAGCCTCTCGCTGGCCGGGGTATCCCATGTTGTGGCTGTGTCGGGGCTGCACCTCTCGGTCGTTTGCGGCGGCCTGCTGACTTTGCTGACCCGGCTGCGGGTATCGGTGCGCCGCCGATCGGTCATCACGCTGATCGCCGCTGCGCTCATGGCGGCAGTGGCCGGCTTTACCCCCTCGATTTGCCGCGCGGCGATTACCTATACCATTCTGCTGGCGGCGCAGATGCTGTTCGTCAAAAGCGATGCGCTGAACTCTCTGGGTGCGGCCAGCCTGATTTTGCTTTTGTTCAACCCCCTGTCTGCGGTGAGCCTGTCATTTCAGCTGTCCTTTGCGGCAACACTGGGAATCCTGCTTTTCGCGCCGGGGCTCTACCGGCGTTTGGATCGCTTTTTGCCGCGGACGCCGCTGCTGCGCCGGGGATTTTCTTACCTGAGCTATGGCCTCTGCGCCTCGCTGGGGTCGATGCTGTGCACCCTGCCGATTCTGGTGCTGAGCTTTGGAAACGTCAGCCTGATCGCGCCGGTTTCCAACATGTTTGTCGTGTTTCCCGCCTCGGCCGCGCTGGTTTGCGGCGTGTTGGCCGCACTGCTTTCGGCGGTGCCGTTTCTGCGGTTCCTCGGCTTCCCGTTTCTGTTTGCGGCCGGGCTTTTGGCGCGGTTTGTCTTAAATATAACCCGGCTGCTTGGCGGATTGCCGCTGGCCTCGATCTCCTTTTATGAGCCGTACATGAAGCTTTGCTTTGCGGCCGTTTTGCTGATGCTGGCGGCGGCGCTGATTATCGGAGGGAAGGGGAGGCGCACCCTTCGTATAGGCGCGTTGTGCTGTGTGCTACTGATCCTTTCCTCGGCGCTGGTTGTCCGCGTCCGCTTTGCGGGGGAGGTCAGCCTGGCGGTTCTCGATATCCAACAGGGCGTTTGCGCCGTCCTGACCGCGGAGGGGAAAAGTGCCGTCATCGGCTGTGGAAAAGGCGGCGCTGCTGCCGCGGCTCGGTACCTGGAGGATCGGGGAATCCGCACGGCCGATCTCCTCCTTTTGCCGGAGAACAACGATACCTACGCGGCGGAGGCGGCCTCCTTCGTGCGTCAGACTGGCAGTCGGCAGCTTCTGGCCGGCGCGGATGGAAAACACGGACGGGCGCTGTCAGCCTTCCGCTCGCCGGCCGCTTTGCCGGTGGATGGAGCAGGCGCTGCCTTCGGCGATCTTCGGATGGAGGTGCTGCCGACCTCCGCCGGGAACTGCGTGGCTGTTTTCTGCAAGGGGAAATATATCCTATTTGCCGCGCCGGGTGCGAATCTTCTGGAACTGGAGACGACCTATGCCTCGCCGGATTTTCTGGTTTGCGGGACCAATCTTCCCTCTGGGGTTGATTCCGAAAAGCCGCCGGTTATGATCTTGTCAGGGGGCGGCAGCGACGGCTATCTCGCTGCGTCGGCGGCAGGCTGTCCGCTCTATCTTACCGGGGGCGAGGGGAATCTGGTCTTTACTTTTGAAAATAACGGAGCCTTCCGCGTCCGGCGGGAGGGATAACGCCCCTGCCGCACAGGACTGCGGCGTGGGACGGGAAAGGTGGTGGCTGTTTTGAAACCGATTGGAGAAGCCCAGCTGAAAAAGCAGATCTCTTCGGGCGAGTTTTTGAATACATATGTCATTTTTGGCACCGAAACCTATCTGAAGCAACATTATGTAAACAAGATTATTCAAAAGGCGGTAGGGAACGCGGATGCCTTCAATTACGTCCGGTTTGACGGGAACGTGGATGTGCGCGAGCTGAACGACGCGGTTTCTCAGCTGCCCTTCCTGTGCGAAAAGCGGTGCGTTGTGGTCTGCGACTTCGATGTGGAGGCAGCCCGCGCCGACCTGTTGGAGGGGATTTACGCCATCCTGGATCAGCAGGTTGAGACGACCGTGCTGATTTTCTGGTTCGATACGGTGGAGGTCAATCCGAAAAAGGCGCCCAAGCTGACCCGGCTTGTCGAGCGGTGTGAGAAAAATCGCGGCGCCGGCGTGCAGCTGGATCAGCGAAGCGAGTCGGAGCTGATGAAGCTTCTCAAAAACAGTGCCGAGAAGCGGGGCTGCCGAATGGAGCCGACCGTCTGCCGCCATATGCTGGAGGTATGCGGCCGCGACCTTCTGACATTGCAAAGCGAGCTGGAGAAGCTCTGCTTCTACGCCCCGGGGGAGTCGATCAGCCGGGAAATGGTCGACCGGGTTTGCGTGCGTACGATTGACGCCAGCGTGTATGATTTGACCCGGGCGATTCACGCAAAAAACGCCGACCGCGCGATGGAAATTATCGCCGATCTCTTTTTTGAAAAGGTGGAGCCGGTCGTGATTCTATCGGTGCTGTCGGGCTGCTATATTGATATGTACCGCGCCAGAGCGGCGGAGAATGCCGGCCTCAAGCCGCGGGAGATTGCCAACGATTTCGGCTACTATGGCAGGGGCTTTGTGCTGGATAACGCGTCGGCGGCGGCACGCGGCCTGACCATGGCGCAGCTTTCCGCCTGCCTCGGCATATTGATGGAGGCGGATCGCGCCCTCAAAAGCACGCGCGCCCAGGACAAGGCAGGCTATGCCCGCACCATGCTGGAGCAGACGGTGGTTCGGCTGATGCTCTGCCAGAGGAGGACGGCGCGATGATCCGTTTGCAGCAGGCGGTGATCGTCGAGGGCAAGTATGATAAAATCAAGCTGGAAAATATTGTGGACGCTTTGATTTTGCCGACCTATGGGTTTGAGATTTTCAAGGATAAGCCCCGGATGAATCTGATCCGCCGTCTGGCCAAAACGCGGGGCATTATCCTGCTTACCGACAGCGATTCGGCCGGATTTATGATCCGATCCCACATTGCCGGCAGCGTGCAGGAGGGCAAGGTCTACCACGCTTATATCCCCGACCTGTACGGGAAGGAGCGGCGCAAGGTCTCCCCCTCCAAGGAGGGGAAGCTGGGGGTCGAGGGCGTGCCGGAGCAGGTGCTGTTGGAGGCGCTGGCGCAGGCCGGCGTCCTGTCGGAGGAGGGCACACCTCCCTCTGGCGTGGAGCAACGGCAGATTACACACGTGGATCTGTATGAGGACGGCCTTTCCGGCGGGGCGGACAGCCGCCGGAAGCGGCGGGCGCTGCTGGCGGCGCTGGATCTGCCGGAAAGGCTTTCTACCGGGGCGCTGTTGGATGTGCTCAACCGCATCCTGGGTTATTCTGAATACAAACGGCTGATCGCCGAATTGGAGAAAAAAAATGAATTTTGAAGGTATACTGCTCGGGGCGCTTTCCTTTGTCATTATCGGCATATTTCATCCGATTGTCATCAAGGCGGAGTATCATTTCGGCCGCAAGAGCATTCCGTTTTTTGTGGCGGGCGGCGTGATTTTTGCTCTGCTGTCGCTGCTTGTTCAGCAGGTTTACGGCAGCGTGCTGCTTGGGCTGATCGCCTTCTCCAGCTTTTGGAGCGTGAAGGAGGTCATCGAGCAGGAGAAGCGGGTGAAGAAGGGATGGTTCCCCAAAAACCCGAAAAAGGATGAGGAGGACAAGGCCGAATAGGCCTTTCCTTTCGCGCTTGCAGAAAAAAGAAAAGCAGAGGAGAGCCCTTCTCTTATCCGGGATGCCTGACACTAAGCGGGAATTTAATATGTTCATAATAAAAAATGCATCCATTCCTTCTCAAGAAAGGGATGGATGCATTTTGCGGTTTTCGGCTTATTTTGCCGCCTTGGCTTTGGCATAAGCGGTAGGGGAAAGGCCGTATTTGCGCTTGAACATCTTGGAAAAATTGAAAATATCCGTATAGCCGGAGCTGAGCGCCGCGGCGCTGGCCGAATAGCCCTGCTCGGTCATCAGCTCGGCCGCCTTGCTCAGCCGGACGTCCACCAGATACTGCTGGGGAGATTTGCCGATCTCTCTTTTAAAAGTGGTGCTGAAATAGCTGCGGTTGATTTCCAGAGAATCGGCCAGCGTTTCGACCGTGATGGGGTTGACATAATTGGCGTCAATATAGGCCTTGGCCTTCATGACATTCTGATAGGAGCGGGTGTGGCCGGTGTTTTTCGGCTGCTCAAGCAGGGAGAGCAGCTCGTAGATTTTGGCGCAGATGTAATATTCCTTCTCGGCTACAGAGGTCTCTGACGCGCGCAGGGCAGCAAAAATATGCTCGGCGGCCGGCAGGGTGAGAAGGTAGTTCTCCGAAATCTCCGGCATGGGGATGCGGCTTTCAAACCCGACCCAGCAATAGTTCCACGGATCCTCCTCATCCGCGGCGTAGGTGACAATCTCATGCGGGTGGATGATAAAAATCTGCCCTTTGGAGACGGGGTAGTTTTTGCCGTCGGCGGTGTAGACGCCTTTGCCGGAGAAAACATAATGCAAAAGAAAATACTCCCGCGCGGTCGGGCCGGCCCTGTATCCGGGGTCGCAGTCCTCCGTTCCGCATTCGCGCGGGTTGATGTCATGAAGCTGTTTGTTTGTAATCAAAAAATATTTCAGCATGACTTCTTTACCTTCCTTAACAAAACAAAGCTGTGCAGCAAAACTCTGTACAGCCTTATCATAACATAAAACCAAAGATGTGTGTGAATGAATTGTGAATAGAGTGCAAATTCTTCCATTCCGTCCGGCCGTCCGGCCGTCCGGTTGTCCGGTTATCCGGTCGTGCGGTCATACGGTCATCCAACAGTCCGGTCGTGGGGTTGTTCTCTGGCCTTGCGAAAAAACTGCCCCGAGGCTTTTTTGCACCCTCCAAAAAAAGCAAAGCCGCATCCACACTTTGACATGGAGGCGGCTTTGCGGTTTTGAAAATCGGACGAGGGGGAGGCCGATTAAATGCCTTCCTCCATACGCTTTTTGCGGATGCGGAGTACGATGAGCAGAACCACAACGACCACCACAACTCCGGCGAAGAGAATGACGGCTACGCTGCCCGAGCTGCCGGCGCTCTTGATTTCTACCCACAGGTCGTCCATGCGCTTGTTGGCCGTGTCCGAGAGGTTCTGGAAGGTTTCGCAGTTCGAGAGATCCTCGGGGTAAATCGCCTTCACCGCCCAGTCGCCGTATTCCTCCTCCAGAACGGCCTTGTGGTTTTCGGCCGCCTCGCTCTGCGGGGAGGAGTAGCTGATGCAGGTGATGTTGTCGGTGGCGACGTCGGTCTCACACATGAAGTTGATGTAGGCCTCCGCCGCGGCCTTGTTGGCGGCGCAGGTCGGAATGCACATCGCGTCGATAAAGAGGTTGGTTCCTTCCTTCGGGATGGAGAGCTGCACATTCTCGTTCAGGCTGTGGATAGTCAGGAAGTCGCCGGTGTAGTAGGGTGCGATCCAGGCGTCCTCGCTGCTCATTTTATCAAAAATCTGATCCATGACGTAGTGCGGCTTCACCGCGTGCTGCGCCTTCAGCTTCTCGGCTGCGGCGTTCCACTCGTCCGCATCCTCCGAGTTGAAGGAGTAGCCCAGCAGCTTCTGCGCAATGCCGAAGGCGTCCCGCTGGTTGTCGAACATCAGGATTTTGTCCTTGTACGTTTCGTTCCAGAGGATGTTCCAGCTGTCGACCGTCTCTTTCACATACTTGGTATTATAAAGGATGCCGACCTGCCCCCAGGTGTAGGGAACGCTGTATTTATTCTCCGGATCGTACTCGCAGTCGGTTTTGAAGCGGTCGTCGATCAGGCTGTAGTTAGGGATATTGTCAAAATCCAGCTCGAGCAGCATGCCCTCCGCGATCATCTTGGAGATCATGTAGTCGGACGGAATGATGACGTCATAGCTGACGCCGCCGCTTTTCAGCTTGGTGTACAGCGACTCATTGGTGTCGAAGGTTGTGTAGTTGACCCGGATGCCGGTGCGATTGTAAAATTCTTCATTCACGTCCATCAGGCCGTCGTCCCCGGTGGAAATATATTCTCCCCAGTTGTAGACGTTGATGGTGATGCCGGTATCCTCCACCGCGGCGGCCGGGAGAGCGGCTGCTCCGGTGGCGATCAACAGCGCTGTAAGCAGGAAAGTGACTGCGATTTTTTTCATTTTTCTACCTCTTTCTAATGTGAAAATTTTGTGATTCAGGCCGACTGCTTCTGCCGGGATTCATCCCGCATCTGACGGATGTTGACGATCAGCAAAAGGGTGAGCACCACCACGAACATCACGGCCGACAGGGCGTTGATGGTGGGGGAGACCTTCCGCTTGGTCATGGAATAAATCAAAACCGACAAAGTCTGCGACGTCGGGCCGGAACAAAAATAGCTGATTACGAAATCGTCGATCGAGAGGGTGAAGGCCATCAGCATACCGGTTGCAATGCCGGGCATAATCTCCGGCAGGACGACCTTGAAAAAGGCCTTGAACGGGTGGCAGCCGAGGTCGAGCGCCGCCTCATAAATATGCGGGTTGAGCTGGCGCAGCTTGGGATTGACCGACAGAATCACATACGGAATGTTGAAGGTGATGTGCGCGATGATGAGGGAACCCATCCCCAGTCCGGCCGAGACGCCGGCCTTTCCAAGGAGGGCGAAGCCCGCGACAAACAGCAGCATCAGGGAAACGCCGGTCACAATCTCCGGATTGACCATCGGGATATTGGTGACCGTCATAACCGCCTTCCGTGCGCGCTTTCGCATGGCGGAGATGCCGATCGCGGCGGCTGTGCCGATGACGGTTGCCACAATCGCGGCGACCATGGCGACAATCAGGGTGTTTTTGAGTGCGCCCAAAATCTGCTCATCCTGGAACAGCTTCCTGTACCAGTCGAGGGTAAAGCCGCCCCAGACGCTGCGGCTCTTGGACTTGTTAAACGAGAGGACAATCATGATGACGATCGGCGCGTACAAAAAGAGGAAGATGATCGCGGTATAAATTTTCGAAAGCAGCTTCACAGCATGATCGCCTCCCCCTCGCCGTCATCGACGGTGTTCATGACCGCCATGCAGAGCAGCACCAGAATCATCAGGACGAGTGCCAGCGCCGAGCCCATCTGCGGGTTGTAGGAGGAACCCAAAAACTGCATCTCAATAATATCGCCGATCAGCATGCTGCCGCCCCCCAGCATACGGGAGATGACAAAGGTGCTGACCGCCGGGACAAAGACCATGGTGATGCCCGACAAAATCCCGGGAAGAGAAAGGGGAAGCAGCACCTTGGTAAAGACCTTCATCCGGCCGGCACCGAGATCCTCCGCCGCCTCTACCACGCGGTGGTCGATTTTGACAATGACCGAGTAGATCGGCATAATCATAAAGGGCAGAAAGTTGTAAACCATGCCGAGCACGACGGCGCCCTGCGTGTTGATGAGATTCAGCTTGCCAAGGCCGATCGAGGACAAAAGGGTATTGATGATGCCGTTGGTCTCCAAAATCGTCATCCAGGCGTAGGTGCGCAGCAGAAAATTCATCCACATGGGCAGCATGATGAGCAGCACCATCGTGCGCTGAGAGACCTCTCTCGCCTTGGAGATGATGTAGGCAATCGGGTACCCGAGCAGAAGGCAGATGGCCGTTGCGATCAGGCCGAGCCAGAGCGATTGAAAAAGCGAGTCGGAATATTTGGCCACCTGTGCCAGATTGCCGAGGGTAAACTGCCCCTCCGGCGTGGTGAAGGCAAAATAAACGACGATGAGCAGCGGCACGATGATGAAAATGGCCATCCAGATGAGGTAGGGAGCCGCCAGAAATTTTTTACGCACGGGACTCCACCCCCTTTTTGGGAGCGGCGCCCTCGTCGCTGTAAAGCGCTACATTCGACTTGTGCATGATGTGGATATCAAAGGGATCGACCGACATGCCGATGGTACTGCCCGGTTCCTGCGACTTGGTAGAATGGATCATCCACTCTTTCCCGTTGACATCGACGATCATCTCAAAATGCACCCCCTTGAAGGTGGTGGAGAGAACCTTGCCGGTGATCTGCCCCTCCTCGGGGGTGCAGACGCGGATATCCTCCGGCCGGATGACGACGTCGACCGGCGTGTTTTCGCCAAAGCCTTCGTCAACGCAAGGAAACTCGGTGTCAGAGAAGCGCACCAGCCGGTCGCGGAGCATCACGCCGTCGAGCAGCACCGACTCTCCGATAAAATCGGCGACAAAGGCGTTTTTCGGCTCGTTGTAAATGTCCTCCGGCGTGCCGATCTGCTGGATTTCACCATGGTTCATGACCACGACGGTGTCGGACATGGAGAGGGCTTCCTCCTGATCGTGCGTAACATAAATGAAGGTGATGCCCAATTGCTTTTGTATTTTCTTCAGCTCAATCTGCATTTCCTTCCGGAGCTTTAAATCCAGCGCAGCCAGCGGCTCGTCCAGCAGGAGAATTTTCGGCTGGTTGATCAGGGCGCGCGCGATGGCGACCCGCTGCTGCTGTCCGCCCGACAGCTTGGCCGTGCTGCGGCGCTCGTATCCCTCCAGATTGACGAGGGCGAGCATCTGCTTTACCCGTTCGCGCACCTCGGCTTCCGGCGTCTTTTTCAGCCGGAGGCCAAAGGCGATGTTTTCGTACACGTTGAGGTGCGGAAAAAGGGCATAACGCTGAAAAATGGTGTTCACCTGCCGTTTGTAGGGCGGAACACCATTTACCTTTTTGCCCTCAAACAGTACCTCGCCTTGGTTTGGATCGACAAATCCGGCAATGATGCGCAGGGTAGTCGTCTTTCCGCAGCCGGACGGCCCCAGCAGCGTGACAAACTCCTTGTCCCGGATGTAGAGATTGATGCCTCTGAGCACCTGCTCGTCATCAAACTCCACCGTAATGTTTTTGAGCTCTATTATATTTTTGTTCTGTGTCATTTAAGCATCCCCCTTTGCGGACACAAGGGGTTTCGTCGGCGGCACACGAAAAACCGCCCGAAATCCCCCGCAATATCTCTGTCGGGTGCCCTCCGCAAAGGGTTTTTCGTAATTCTCTTACCGCCTTTTGAAAAAGCAAAATCCGGCGATAGGAATTACGGC
>UQRS01000060.1 GCA_900543525.1 uncultured Oscillospiraceae bacterium | reverse complement strand
GGATGCCTGCAACACGACCACCTGCTATATGCCGTATATCAACGCCTTCTTCCAGCCGCGGAAGGAGTCCGACCGCCCGAAGGTGGTGCCGGACGGAGCCGTGAACTTCGCGTTCATCGGTCAGTTTGCCGAGACGCCCCGCGATACGATCTTCACGACGGAATACTCCATGCGTACCGGTATGGAGTCTGTGTACACGCTGCTTGACATTGACCGCGGTGTTCCGGAGGTCTGGGGCAGCAAGTACGATGTGCGTGAGCTTCTGCGCGCCTGCTACTACGCCATCGACAAGAAGCCGATCAGCGAGGCGCCGCTCTCTTTTGCCGAAAAGGAGGTACTCAAGATCGCCCTCAAGAAGGTCAAGGGTACGGATATTGAGTTTTTGCTGAAGGAAAGCGGCCTCATCGAATAATTCTGAATGGTGTAAGAGGAAAACTGCCCGGCGCTTTGGCGGCGCTGTGTGCCCGGCCGCGGGTCTCTCCGCCGCTTGGTGTAAGGGCAAAAAAAGCGATCCGCCGGATGGATGTACAGCCGGCGGATCGCTTTGTGCTTGCCGCAGAGTTGTCGGGGGCGCATGCCGCCTTTTTGGGGGGAGAGTCTCCTGCACTTTTATCTCCCCGACCGGGAAGCGGCTCTTCTTTTTTTGAAAGAGGCTTGAATGGCATGCGGCCGGCAAGGGGAGAGGCCTATGCCGTCGGCGGCTGATAGGTTACATTATCCTCGATCCACTGCACGCGGACGGAGGGGCGGGCGCCGCCGGCCGAGAGGAAGGAGTGTACCTCGCACAAGGACCAGAGCTTTGTGGTCGGATCCTGCTGACGGTTTCAAAATGCAGCGTGTAGCTGAGAGGTGTATTTTCTGCTACTGTGATGACAGGCGCTTCGCCGGGCTTGCCTTTGGGCTCCCTGAACGGTTACGTAGGTGCCGCATGCGTCCGATTGGCCGCAGCTGTTTTCTCTGCAGCTTCCTGTATAATAATTCATGGTCATCTCTCCTTCATAAAAAACAAAAATGCTACTCCATAGTATGCGGCGAAAAAGAGAAGGTGCAGGTGCGAAAAAACGGCCGGAACGACGCCCTCTGCCTTTTTGTACGGGAGAGGGCTTTGTGCCGCAAATTGCAATATAGAGTTATGGAATCTGCAATGGCATTTCCGCCTTTCATAGGGTATAATGCCAGCGGAAGGGGTGCCGATTTGAAAAAGATATGGTCATTATGCTTGATACTTGCAATTCTGCTTTCGATGGGGGTGCCCCGTGTGTACGCTGCGAATGAAGGCCTGCCGGAAGAGGATGGATATAGCCTCTGGCTGCGGTATCCGGAGATTTCCGATCCCGCTTACCGAGAGACGGCTCGTGCGGCCTTGAGCTACCTTGTTTCTCCGACCGAAGAGGACGCTGTGATTCTGTCGTCGTTTCAGGAGCTGGAGAGAGGGCTTGACAGCCTTTTTGGAGAGGCGGTGAGCCGGAAGTCCGGGATAGAGGAGGATGGCGCTATCCTTCTTGGCACCGGGGCGAATCCGGATGTAGCAGCTGCTGTGGACGCTGGGGTGCTGGCTTCTCTGGACAGGGAGGGGTACCGGATTCAGACGGTGCTCTGCCGCGGGAAGAAAACCACCGTTGTTGCGGGCGGCGGCCCGAACGGCGTTTTGTACGGCGCGTTCAAGCTGCTGGAGATGATACAGTGCCGGGAGGATGTAACCGAGATTGATTTTGCGGATTCTCCCAAAATACAGTGGCGCGTGCTGGATCAGTGGGACAACTGGAACGGCAGCATCGAGCGCGGCTATGCGGGAAGCTCTATATACAAATGGGATGAGCTGCCGGATAAGGTGGACAGCCGGTACGAGGATTTTGCCAGAGCCAATGCTTCCATCGGCATCAACACGATCGTCATCAACAATGTAAATACCCAAACCAACTACATCCGTACCGAAAACCTGCCGAAGATCAAAGCAATCGCCGACGTTTTTCGGAAATACGGCATCCGTCTGGCGCTGACCGTCCGGTTCGACAGCCCGATTGCGATCGAGGGGCTTGGTACGGCCGACCCGCTGGATGACCGCGTGATCTCCTGGTGGGAGGGGAAGTTTAACGAGATTTATGCCCTCATTCCGGACTTTGCCGGCGTTCTGGTCAAGGCCGATTCAGAAGGGCAGCCGGGACCGTCCCAGTACGGGCGGACCCACGCCGACGGCGCCAATATGTTTTCGGTGATTCTGGCCGGCCACAACGACGCCGTCGTCATGTGGCGAGCCTTTGTCTATGGCGCGGTGGCGGGACAGCTTTCGTCGGATATTGTGAATCAGGCCTATGCCTTTTTCAAGCCGCTGGACGGAAAATTTAACGACAATGTGGTTGTGCAGAGCAAGAACGGCCCGCGCGATTTTCTCCCCTGTGAGCCGGTTTCTCCGCTGTTTGGCGGCATGACGAAAACCAACGTGGGAATGGAGTTTCAGATCACGCAGGAGTATACCGGTCAGTCGACCCACCTCTGCTATCTTGTGCCGATGTGGAAATCCTATCTGGATTTTGATATGCAGGTGACGGAGGACAGCCCCAACACCTCCGAAGGAACCGCGGTGGCAAAGCTTGTCGACGGCACGGTGTACGGCCGGAGCAACTCCCTGATCGCGGGGGTCTCCAACGTGGGGTCGGATACCAACTGGACCCGCCTCGAGCTGGCGCAGGCCAACTGGTACGGCTTCGGCCGGCTGGCGTGGAATCCCGGGACGGCCGAGCGGGAGATTACCGAGACCTGGACCAAGATGACCTTCTCTGACGACGCGGAGCTGGTTGACTCCGTGCGGGAGGTTCTGGTAAAATCGTGGGATGTTTACCGCAGCTACACAAATCCCTATGCCATGGGCATGACCGTGGCGGTAGACGGGCATTTTGACCCGGCGCTCTCCGCGCGGAATCAGAGCGGCCTCATCCGCATTGACGCCGACGGGATCGGCAACAACCGCAACTCGACCAGCACAGGACTGAACACCGACGCCACGGCGCAGTACCCGGCGGCGGTGCAGGCCATGTTCAATGATATCAACACCTGCCCGGAGGAGCTGCTCTTCTGGTTCCATCATGTGCCGTACAGCTTTGTGATGTCGAACGGCAAAACCATGCTGGAAAACGTTTACGACGGACTGAAAAGCAGCTCAAAGCAGATTAAATCCATGAAGGCGGCTTTTGCGGCGCTGGAGGGGCGGATTGACGCGGCTCGGCTGCAAAGAATACAGAGCAGCTTCGACGCGCAGTACACCCACGCCGCAAAATGGAGAAACGCCATGTCCTCGTTTATTGAGGAGAAATCGGGCGTTCCCTATAACTATGCTTTTACCAACCTCGCTTTGGGAAAGGCGGTGACCGCAAGCCAGGTGCGCAACGACCTTACGGCCGAAAAGGCGGTGGACGGCGACCGGGAGTCGAGTCGTTGGGGCACGCAGCAGGAGGACACCACGCCCTTTATCTTTGTCGATCTGGGGGAGGTCCGTACGGTCAACCGCGTCAGCCTGTATTGGGAGAATTTCTCCTCCCGGTATGTGATCGAGACGGCGACCAGCCTCACGACGGCGGACGGGCAGACCGACGCCGACTGGACGGTGGCGGCCGTCTGCCGCGGGGACGAGTGGACGCAGTCAATGTTCGGACGCAACGACACCGACGTTCTTTTTGCGGATACGCAGGCGAGGTACGTCCGTATGCGGACGACCGAGAAAAATTCCGGCCTCTGGAACTCGGTGTATGAATTTGAGGTGTACGGCGACGACTTCCGGGAAACGGCCAAATATGTTCTCGAAAAGGATCTCGACCGGGCGCAGGCGTTTTTGAATTATGACTGCACGCCCGAGAGCCTGCAGCGCCTGCGGGAGGGCATCGCGGCGGCCGAAAAGGCTTTGGAGGACGGACGCGCGGCCGACAGCGAACTGCTGACCTGTGCGCAGCAGCTGAAGGCCGGCTTTGACAAGATGACCTTTGATGACCTCGCGCGCGGGAAAAAGGCGCGGCGGAACACCGTCTCCGGCAGCAACCACGCCGGCAATGTGCTCGACGGAAAGGGAGAGCGCACCTGGTGGCAGGCGGCTGACGGCGCGGGTACGCCGGCGGTGCTGACGGTTGACCTGCGTGAGGCGGAGGCTTTTGACAAGCTTCAGATTCACTGGAAAAATCCGGCCGCCCGGTACAAAATCGAAATCTCCCAAACGGAGGATGGAGAGGACTGGACGCTGCTGCGGGAGGTCTCCCGGGCGGAGGTCGGCTTTACTGAGAATGTGGACACATTTCTTCTGGATTTGCCGCAGACCGCTCGGAGATTCCGGCTGACGACGGTGGAAAGGGAGAACACCCTCTCGATCTACCGCTTCAGCGTCTATGACGAGACGTCGGCCGACCGCGCGGCGGCACAGGCGGTGGACGATCAGATCGACGCTTTGGGAGAGATTACCTCTCTGGCGCAGAAGGAGAAGGTGGAGGCCGCCAGAGCCGCCTATGCCGCGCTGACCGACCGGCAGCAGGCGTGGGTAACCCGCCTTTCCCAGCTGGAGGCGGCGGAGAAAAAAATCGCCGAGCTGGAGGCCATACTGCCGGGAGATGTGGACGGCGACCGAAAGATCACGGTAAGCGATGTTGTGGCGCTGCGGCAGACCATTGTTTCCGGCCAGCACACCGAGCGGGAGATGATCGCCGGCGATCTGGATGAAAGCGGAACGCTGACCGTCTCCGACGTGGTTGCGCTGCGCGCGCTGATCGTGCAGGGGTAGCGCCTTTCGTCCTGCTGCCGGGCGGCGGAATGTACGCGCTTTCCTGCGCGGCAGGTGAAATAAAATAAAAAAGCGCTGTTCGGCTTGGCGGTTTTGCCCGCTTGGCCGGACGGCGTTTTTTTGGCTTTGCACTGTGAAAGAAAGCAGGGGGCCCTCGCCGGAGATTCCGCCTTTCGCTTTTTATATTCGTCCGGCCGAGCTGCGGTTTTCAGCTTTCGGGGCGGGGGAGGCTTTCCTCTGCCGCAGGTGGGGGAGTGGGGACTTGTCCTTTTTATAAAAAACAGGCTCCAAAAAACGAGCGTTTACCGAAAGCCTTCTGTGCGGTGAAGTGTCTTTTAGCATAGGAAAAGCCGAAGGAGAGAGCTTCTTTTTTTAGCAGAAGCTTTCGCCCTTCGGCTTTTTTGCATTTTGCTGAAAACGGATAAAAGGAATTTTTGCCCGCGGCGGTTTTTAAGGGGAATCTGCGCTGCAGAGAGGAAGGGGAGGAAGGATAGCCTCCGGCCCTTTTATTTATCTCCCATTACCTTGACCATGACGGCCTTCTGCGCGTGGAGGCGGTTTTCGGCCTCCTCAAAAATTTCGTTTGCATGCGCTTCAAAAACCTCGGCCGTGATCTCCTCCCCGCGGTGGGCGGGCAGGCAGTGGAGAACCATGGCGTCGGACGCGGCCCTGGCCATGAGGGCGTCGTTGATCTGATATCCGGCAAAGGCGGCTGCGCGCTGCTCGCGCTCGCTCTCCTGCCCCATGGAGGCCCAGACGTCGGTAATCATGACGTCCGCGTCTGCCGCCGCCTCCTCCGGCGTGCGGAAAAGCTGGAAGCGGTCGCCGTAACCGGCCGCGAACTCCAGCACCTCGGCCGCCGGGTCATATCCCTTCGGGCAGGCGACCGCGACCTGCATTCCGACCTTCAGGCCGCCGACAATCAGGGAGTTCATCATGTTGTTGCCGTCCCCGATAAAGCACATTTTAAGCCCATCGAGCCGACCCTTGCACTCCCGGATGGTCATCAGGTCGGCCAGAATCTGACAAGGATGGCAGAAGTCGGTCAGGCCGTTGATGATCGGGATGCTGCCGTATTCGGCCAGCGTCTCCACCTCGCTCTGCTCGAAGGTGCGGATCATGATGCCGTCGAGATAGCGGGAGAGCACGCGCGCCGTATCCTCCACCGGCTCGCCGCGGCCGATCTGCAGATCGTGGGAGGAGAGGAAGAGCGCCTGCCCGCCGAGCTGGTACATGCCGGTCTCAAAAGAGACGCGGGTGCGGGTCGAAGCCTTCTGAAAAATCATGCCGAGGCTTTTGCCGGCGAGGTGGGGGTGAGGAATGCCGTGCTTTCGCTCATATTTCAGCTGGTCGGCCAGGTTCAGAATCTCCATAATCTCCTCGGTCGAGAGGTCGAGCATTTTCAGTAAATGTTTCATGGTAAAAGCCTCCAAATCAAAATTTCAAACTGTCGGTTCAGGCAAGCGATTCAATCACGCTGCACAGGATGTCAAGGCCGCGGTTCAGCTCCGCCTCGCTGATGTTGAGCGGCGGCAGCAGCCGCAGGGAGGCCTTTGCAGTCAGCACAAGCAGCCCCTGCTCGAGGCAGCGGTTAGCCGCCGTCTTTGCGTCTCCGTTTATAAGATCAATGCCCAGCATCAGGCCGAGCCCCCGCACCTCCCGCAGGTTGGAGAGGCCGGACAGCCGGGCGCGGATGACTTCGCCCTTTTCCCGTACGGAGTGCAGGAATTCCGGTTTCGACACGGTGTCGAGGATGTAGGCCGCGCCGGCCGAAACGACTGGGTTGCCGCCGAAGGTGCTGCCGTGGGTCGAGGGACCCATCACCTTCCCGAGCGGCGCGGTGCAGAGGCAGGCGCCAATCGGCAGGCCGCCGCCCAGCCCCTTGGCCAGCGTCACGATGTCGGGGGAGAGGTTATACTGCTCGGCCGCGAGGAAGGTGCCGGTGCGGCCGACGCCGCTTTGCACCTCATCCACGATCAGGAGGATGTCGCGCGCTTTGCAGAACTCTGCCACCGCCTCAACATAAGCGGGATCGAGTGGCTTGACCCCGCCTTCGCCCTGGATCATTTCCAGCATGACGGCGCAGACGGTTTTGTCGGCGGCCGTCTTCAGCGCCGGGAAATCCCCCGCCTCCACATAGCCGAAGCTGCCGGTGAAGGGGAAAAAGTAGTTGTGAAATACCTCCTGCCCGGTGGCGGAGAGGGTAGTTACCGTCCGTCCGTGGAAGGAGTTGACCAGCGTGAGGATGGTATCCCGGCCGGGACCGTAGGTGTCAAAGCTGTATTTGCGGGCCAGCTTGATGGCGCACTCGTTCGCCTCCGCGCCCGAGTTGCCGAAAAACACCTTGTCCATCCCGGTCAGGCGGCAGAGCTTTTCCGCCAACCGGATCTGCGGCGCGGAATAGTAGAGGTTGGAGGTGTGCTGGAGGGTATTCAGCTGCGCCTCTACGGCCGCGACCCAGCCCTTATCGCAGTAGCCGAGGGCGTTGACTCCGATCCCCGAGCCGAAGTCGATATAGGGCTGCCCCGCATGGTTCCAGGCGGTCGCGCCCTCCCCATGGTCGAGGTCAACCGGAAACCGGCCGTAGGTCGGCATGAGGTTTTCGGCTTCCGTTTTTTTCAGTTCATCAAAATTCATAATATATCCGTTTCCTTCATGCACCCGGAAATCCGGGAAGATTGATTTGCAAAATCCGGTGGGAAGAGGGGACTCCTCTGCACGATCGGACGATCGCACGACCGGATGATCGGACGTTTGCACGACTGCACGGCCGCACATCCGGTCAGATAAACATGGTGCCGCAGCCTTCGTTGGTGAACATCTCCATCAAAATGGCATGCGGAATGCGGCCGTCGATGATGTTGGTCTGCTTTACGCCGCGGCGGACGGCCTCTACACAGCATTCGACCTTCGGAATCATGCCGCCCGAAATCACGCCGGAGGATTTGAGCATTGGGACCTCGCTCACCTGCACGGCCGGAATCAGGGAGGATTCATCCTGCCTGTCCCGCAGAAGGCCGCTGATGTCGGTCATGAGCAGCAGCTTCTCCGCCCCCAGGGCGGCGGCAATCTGCGCTGCGGCGGTATCGGCGTTGATGTTGTAGACGGCGTCGGCGTCTCCCGCCTCTCCCGACGCGATGGTGGAAACAACCGGCAGATACCCGGCCGAAATGGCGTCGGTGATGACGGTGGTGTTCACCTCGGTAATCTCACCCACAAAGCCGATGTCGGCGGCGCTGTATTTTTTGGCCCTCAGCATCCCGCCGTCGAGGCCGCACAGGCCGACTGCGTTGACCCCGTGGCTGCCGAGAAGCTTGACCAGCCCCTTGTTGACCTTGCCGGCCAGCACCATCTGCACAATCTCCATCGTTTCGGCGTCGGTGTAGCGCAGGCCGCCGACAAACCGGCTTTCCTTCCCGGTTTTGGCGAGCATCTCGTTAATCTCCGGCCCGCCGCCGTGCACCAGCACGACATGGATGCCGACGATCGAGAGGAGGCCGATGTCCTTCATCACGGCGTTTTTCAAATCCTCGTTAATCATGGCGTTCCCGCCGTATTTGATCACGACGGTGCGGCCGGCGTATTTTTGTATGTAGGGCAGTGCCTGTACCAGCACGTCGGCCCGTTCCAGATTGGAAATATCCATAAAACGCAACAAAACCTTTCCGGCGGCGCAAAAGGGAGGCATTCCTCCCTTTTGCGCTGAAATATTTTTCAGGTGCGGTAATCCCCGTTGATTTTCACATAATCATAGGTGAGGTCGCAGCCCCAGGCGGTCGCAGCGCCGGCGCCGTCCCCGAGGGTGACGTCGATGGCAATCTCCTTTTCCAGAAGAATCTGCTTGGCCTTGTCCTCGTCGAAATCGACCCCGGCCCCGCCGGCGCAGACGATGATGCTTCCGGCGGCCGAGCGGAACTCCACCCCGACCTTGTTCACGTCCAGCTTTGCGCCGGCGTAGCCCAGCGCGCAGAGCACCCGTCCCCAGTTGGCGTCGGCGCCGAAAATCGCCGCCTTGGTCAAGGAGGAGCAGATGACGCTTTTAGCCAGAATCTTGGCGTCGGCCGTCGTGGCAGCGCCGTTTACGTTGCATTCGATCAGGCGGGTGGCACCCTCGCCGTCGCCGGCCAGCAGCTTGGAGATTTCCCGCATCAGCTCAAACAATGCGGCGGTAAAGCGGCTGTAATCCTCCCCGTCGGGAGAGGTGATTTCTACATTTTCCGCAAGGCCGGAGGCGAGAATGGCCACCATATCGTTGGTGGAGGTGTCTCCGTCGACGCTGATCATATTAAAGGTGTCGTCGGCCACACTCTTCAAAGCCTGCTGCAATAATTCCGGAGCAATCGCCGCGTCGGTGGTGACAAAGCAGAGCATGGTCGCCATGTTGGGATGAATCATTCCGCTGCCCTTGGCGATTGCACCGATCCGGCAGGTTTTTTCGCCGAGCTCGAACTCCACCGCGAGGTTTTTCGGTATCGTGTCGGTGGTCATGATGGCCTCCGCCGCCTCGATCGAGTGGTCGCCCAGCGAGGCCTTCAAAGCCTCGGCCGCGTCGGCGATCGGTGCAATCGGCAGCACCTGCCCGATCACGCCGGTCGAGGCGACGAGGACGTCGTCGGTCGGGATGGAGAGCACCTCGGCCGCGATGTCGCACATCATTTTGGCCTTGTACTCGCCGTCGGCGTTGCAGGTGTTCGCGTTGCCCGAGTTGCAGATGATGGCTCTGGCTCTGCCGTTGGCAAGATGCTCTCTTGTTACCAGCAGAGGCGCGCCTTTCACAAGATTCTGGGTATACACGGCGGCGGCCGAGCAGGTTTTCTCGGCAAAAATCAGGGCGAGGTCGCGTTTCTTCCGATTTTTGCGGATGCCGCAGTGCACGCCGCCGGCCGTAAATCCGGCGGGGGCGCAGACGCCGCCCTCAACAAACTGAATACTCATAAAGACAAATCCTTTCTTCCTCTAAGGTTTAGAAGGCGGGCGGCACCAGCACAAGGCCGGTATCCTCCGCCAGACCGAAGAGCAGGTTCATATTCTGAATCGCCTGACCGGCCGCGCCCTTCACCATGTTGTCAATGGCAGAGACGACGATCAGGGTGTTTGTCCTTCCTTCAAAATGCAGGGAGATGTCGCAGTAATTGCTTTCTTTTACATACTTCAGACTGGCAATCTCCCCCGGAGGGAGGAGGCGGACAAACCGCTCTCCTTCATAAAACGCGGCGTATTGATCGCGGACGGCCGCCTCACTCGCGCCGTCGGTCAGCCTTGCATATATGGTGGAGACGATGCCGCGGTTGATGGGCAGCAGGTGGGGGACAAAGGTGACCAGCACCGGCCGTCCCGCCGCCCGGGAGAGGGTCTGCTCAATCTCCGGCGTGTGGCGGTGCGCCGCAATCTTATAGGGGGCGAACCCCTCGTTGCAGTCGGGGAAGTGGGTGTTCTGCGCGAGGCCGCGTCCGGCGCCGGTTGTGCCGGATTTGGAGTCGATGATGATCCCGTCGGGGGAGACCAGCCCGCCTTTCAGCGCCGGGAAAAGCCCTAGCCCGATCGAGGTCGGGTAGCAGCCGGGGTTGGCGACAATGCGGGTTTTTTTAATCTCCTCCCGGAAAAGCTCCGGCAGGCCATAGACTGCCTGTGCATGCAGTTCGGGATAGCGGTAGTCGAGGCCGTACCACTGCTTATACTCGGCCTCCTTTTCCAAACGGAAGTCCGCGCCGATGTCGATAAAAGCCTTGCCCGCTTCGGCGCAGTGCAGGGCGATATCCTGCGACAGGCCGTGGGGGAGGGCGGCGAAAACAATATCGCTTTTGTCGATGACCGCCTCATTCTCCTCACAAACGAGGTCGCAGAGCCCCCGGTAGGAGGGGTATACCTCCGACAGCTTCTGTCCCGCAAAGCTCTTGGAGCCCAAAGCGGTAAGCTCGGCCTCCGGGTGGGAGAGAAGAAGGCGGCAGAGCTCGGCGCCGGCGTAACCGGTGGCGCCGATGATGCCAACATGAATGGTCATAAAGCAAGAACTCCTCTTAAATATTTTCGTTTGAACCGTTCTGCGCGCCGGAAAGAAGCTTTCGCACCCGGTCAACCTGCGCGCGCACGCAGCAGGGGGCAGGGCCGCCGGTAACCTTCCGCTCGCCGACGCACCGCTCGAGGGAGATGGCGGCGTACACGCCCTCGTCGAAGAGGTCGCAGATTTTTCGGTATTCCGCAAGCGGTAGCTCCTCCAGCGTGGTGTTCTTCTCGATACACAGGGCGACCAGCATGCCCACCGCCTTGTAAGCGTCGCGGAAGGGCAGCCCCTTGCCGACCAGATAGTCGGCGCAGTCGGTCGCGTTGATAAAGCCGCCGGCCGCGGCCGCCCGCATCCGGTCGGTGTTGACCCGCATGGTGTCGAGCATGGGGGTAAAGGCGGTCAGGCACATCCTGACCGTATCGGCCGCGTCGAACACGGCCTCCTTATCCTCCTGCATGTCCTTGTTATAGGCCAGCGGCAGCCCCTTGAGGGCGGTCAGCAGGGTGATGAGGTCGCCGAAAACCCGGCCGGATTTTCCCCGGACAAGCTCGGCGATATCGGGGTTCTTCTTCTGCGGCATGATGCTCGACCCGGTGGAGAAGGCGTCGTCCAGCTCGATAAACCGGAATTCAAAGGAGCACCAGAGAATAATCTCCTCACTGAAACGGGAGAGGTGCACCATAATGAGGGAGAGCGCGGCGGCAAACTCGACGCAGAAATCCCGGTCGGACACCCCGTCCAGACTGTTCTGACTCACGCCGTCCATCTGCAGGGCGGCCGCCGCACTCTCCCGGTCGAGAGGGTAGGTGGTGCCGGCCAGCGCGCCCGAGCCCAAGGGAGAAATATTCATCCGCTTTTTGCAGTCGGCCAGCCGGTCGAGGTCGCGCAGCAGCATCTCGGCATAGGCCATCAGGTGGTGGCCGAAGGTGATCGGCTGCGCCCGCTGCAAATGGGTGTAGCCCGGCATGACGGCGTCGGCGTAGGCCTCCGCCTTATTGCAGAGGACGCCGATCAACTCCCGAATCTGCGCCGAGAGGCTGTCGGCAAGGCCGCGCATATAGAGGCGGTCGTCCAGCGCCACCTGGTCGTTGCGGCTGCGCGCCGTGTGCAGGCGCTTGCCGGCGTCGCCGATCCTTGCGGTCAGCTCCCCCTCCACAAAGGTGTGGATGTCCTCGGCCGACATGTCGATCGAGAGCCTGCCGCTCTCCAGATCATCGAGGATGCCGCCAAGGCCGTTGATAATCGCCTCGGCCTCGCCGGCGGCAATGATGCCCTGCCGGCCGAGCATGGCGGCATGGGCGATCGAACCTTCGATATCCTCTTTATACATGCGGCTGTCGAAGGGGATGGAGCTGTTGAAATCATTGGTTTTCGGGTCGATTTCTTTGGAGAATCTGCCTGTCCAGAGCTTCAAAATATTTCCTCCTATAAGCCCGAAAAGGGATAGCCGCCGAAAATGGCGGTTATCCTTTTTCGTTTATGCTGAATTTGTTCGGATTATTTTTTGGCCTCGCGCTTCTCGTCGAGCGTGGCCTTGACCTTGATCGGCAGGCCGAAGAGGTTGATGAATCCTGCCGAGTCGGCCTGGTTATAATCGTCATCCTCATCAAAGCTTGCGGTCTGCTCATCGTACAGCGTGTAGGGAGAGGTCATTCCGGCCGGGATGATGTTGCCCTTGTACAGCTTGAGCTTCACTTCGCCGGTGACGTTTTCCTCCGACTTGTCGATGAAGGCGGACATGGCCTCCCTCAAGGGGGTGTACCACTGGCCATAGTAGAGGATTTCGGCCAGCTTCAGTCCCATCTGCTGCTTGTAATGCTGGGTCTCCCGATCGACGCAGAGGGTTTCCAGCTGATCGTGTGCAGCGTAGAGAATCGCGCCGCCGGGCGTCTCATACACGCCTCTCGACTTCATGCCGACCAGCCGGTTTTCTACCATATCCAGCAGGCCGATGCCGTTTTTGCCGCCCAGCTCGTTGCACTTTTCAACAATTTCGACCGGGCCGAGCTTCTCCCCGTCGATCGAGACCGGGATGCCCTTTTCAAAGCCGATGGTAACATAGGTCGGCTCGTCCGGCGCCATCTCGGGGGAGACGCCCATCTCCAAAAAGCCGGGCTTATTGTACTGTGGCTCGTTGGCCGGGCTTTCAAGATCCAGCCCCTCGTGCGAGAGGTGCCAGATATTCTTGTCCTTGGAGTAGTTGGTTTCGCGGTTGATCTTGAGCGGGATGTTGTGCGCCTCGGCATAATCAATCTCCTCATCCCGGGACTTGATGTCCCAGACACGCCAGGGCGCGATGACCTTCATGCCGGGGGCAAAGGCCTTGATCGCCAGCTCGAACCGAACCTGATCGTTGCCCTTGCCGGTGCAGCCATGGCAGATGGCGTCGGCACCCTCGGCTTTTGCGATTTCGACCAGGCGCTTGGCGATGATCGGCCGGGCAAAGGCGGTGCCCAGCATGTATTTACCCTCATATTTTGCGTCGGCCTTGATGCAGGGCCAGATGATTTCTTCAATCATCTCTTTGGTCAGATCCTCGACATACAGCTTGGACGCGCCGGTAGCGATGGCCTTGGCCTCCAGCCCTTCCAGCTCGTCGGTCTGCCCCACGTTGCCGGAGACGGCGATAACCTCGCAGTTGTCATAATTCTCCTTCAGCCAGGGGATGATGATGGATGTGTCCAGTCCGCCCGAGTAGGCAAGAACAACTTTTTTGATGTCTCCCATTTCCGATTACCTCCAAAAATGTA
>UQRS01000059.1 GCA_900543525.1 uncultured Oscillospiraceae bacterium | reverse complement strand
GCTTTATGCTGACCGAAGCACAGCTGAGGCGTCCCTTTGAAAATGGGCTTTTCCGACCCGGATATAGCCGGAGGTTTTTACAAAGGCCCATTTTCCCCCGGCTTTGCGGTAGGACGCCCTATAGCTTTATGCTGACCGAAGCACAGCTGAGGCGTCCCTTTGAAAATGGGCTTTTCCGTTTTCCTCGGAATTTGCAGTATAATGAGTCTTAATAAAATATGCAATGAGGTATTTTCATGAAATTCTCTGAAAAGCTGAACGAATATATGACGCTGCTTTCCTGCACGGCGAAGGAGCTTTGCAGCGTTTCCGGCATATCCGCGGCCACCTTCAGCCGCTACCGCAGCGGAGAGCGCGTGCCGGAGCTTGGCTCGCCCGGGTTCGAAAACCTCTGCAGCGCATTGCCGAAACCGCCGGGCAAAAAGGCCTGACCGACCTGACGCTCCCTTCTGTCCGGGAGGCCTTCCTCGCCTGCGAGGATTTTGTCTCCACCGACAAGGAGCTGCTGCGGCAGAACTTCAACGCCCTGATCGCCGCCCTGGACATCAACCTGAACCGGCTGTGCAAATACACAAGCTATGATGTTTCGACCATTTTCCGTATCCGCAACGGGACAAGGCGGCCGGCCGATTCCGAGCAGTTTGCGGGCGCAATCGCCTCCTTCGTCGCAAGAGAGCTGGAGGCGCCGGCCGAGCTTATGGCGCTGTCCGAGCTGATCGGCTGCGGCGCCGACGAGATCGACGATCTGTCCCAGCGGTACGCAAAGCTGCAAAGCTGGCTGCTTTGGGGGCAGGCAAAAAAAGGACAAAGCAGCGACATCTCCAGCTTTTTAAGCAAGCTGGATGAATTCGATTTGAATGAGTATATCAAAGCAATCCATTTTGACGAGCTGAAGGTGCCGACCGTGCCCTTTCAGCTGCCCTCCTCCAGAACCTATTTCGGACTGAAAGAGATGATGGAAAGCGAGCTTGATTTTCTCAAAGCCACCGTCCTTTCAAAATCCATGCAGCCGGTAACCATGTACAGCGATATGCCGATGCAGGAAATGGCGAAGGATCCCGAGTTCCCGAAAAAATGGATGTTCGGCATGGCCATGATGCTGAAAAAAGGCCTGCATCTGAATCAGATCCACAACCTGGACCGCTCTTTTGAGGATATGATGCTGGGGCTGGAGAGCTGGATTCCCATGTACATGACCGGGCAGATTTCGCCCTACTACCTCAAGAATGTGCAGAACAATGTTTTCCTGCATTTTTTAAAGGTTTCGGGCGCGGCCGCCCTTTCGGGGGAGGCCATTGCAGGACACCACGGCAGCGGAAAATATTATCTGACCAAGTCGAAGAAAGAGCTGGAATACTATACAGAGCGAGCGCAGGAGCTGCTGGAGAACGCCTGTCCCCTGATGGAGATTTACCGCAGCGACAAGGAAAACGCGCTGAACGCCTTTCTGCTTGCCGACTCCGGCAAGCCGGGCAGGCGCAGAAGCATCCTGTCCACCCTGCCGCTCTACACCATGCCGGAATCGCTTTTGACGGAAATCCTTCAAAGGAACAACGTCCCGGAGCGCAGGCGCCAGCGTATCATCCGGCACGCTGCGGCACAGCGGCAGCGCGCCGAGCGCGTGCTCGCTGCTGAGAGTCTGGCGGACGAGATTCTGCAAATCACGCAGGAGGATTTTTCCGTCGCACCGCTGACCCTCGACCTTTCGGGCGTGTTTTATGAGGCGGACGTTTTCTACAGCTATGAAGAATATCTTTCCCATCTGAAGGAAACCGACACATTTGCCGCCGCGCACCCCAACTACACGCTGAAGAAAAGCTGCGCCCATGCCTTCCGGAATTTGCAGATTCTTATTCATGAGGAGCAGTGGGTCATGGTCTCCAAAGGGAAGGCGCCGGCGATTCATTTTGTCATCCGGCACCCAAAATTGCGGTCCGCCATCGAAAATTTCATCCCCCCCGTGGTGGAGGAGGCTTAAAGCCGGCGAAGCTCGAACCCCTGCCGCTTCGCCAAGCCTTTCAGCATACGCAAGAAAAGCGCCCCCGCTTCTTTGCCCGGCGTCGGCGTTCAGGCGTGTGGTTTTCCTTTTTTTGCCGGGGCGGGAGGGCTTTTGCATAATATCCGTATAAGGAAAAAGCGTACGCCATCCACGCTCGGATGCGTACGCTTTTTCTTGCCGTTTTTTAAAGCTTTATAAGCCGGCCGGTGTCGCCGCTCTCTCTGGCAGAGAGGGCGACCCGCGCGGCTTTCAGGCCGTCGCAGTCGGTAAAGAGGGTATCCCGCTCTCCCTCCAGCATGCGGAGGAATCCGTCGAAAATCGACTCCGGCCGCCGGAGCGGCAGGGGTGTGCGGCCGTCGTTTTCCGCATTGATCAGATAGACCTGCTCGCCCCGCACCTCCAGCACGCCGGCGCTCCCGGCCACCCGGACGCGATCGTCCCCGTGGCTCGGCGCCGCCGCGGGGCGGAGGTAGTCGGCGTTGATCTGCGCCATGCACTCCCCCACAAGGCCGAGGCTGAGCAGCACCGACGTCTCCAGCTCACCGTGGCCGCAGTTGCCGGCGGTCGACTGCCGGCAAAAGACGTCGGTGCAGTCCCTGCCGCTCAGCCAGAGGATCTGGTCAATCGAATGGATCGCCACCCAGGCCGCCGTGCCGCCGTAGCTCTCCCTTTTTTTGAAAAAATCGGGGCGGCTCCCGAGCTTGTAGGATTTTTGCCCGGTCAGCATCCGCACCTCCCCCACTGCGCCCGCTTCGATCAGGCGCTTCGCCGTGTAAAACCACGGCTCATACCGCGCGGTAAACATGGAGAACAGCCGCGCACCTCCTCCCTGCAGCGCCCGCTCCAGCCGGTCGAGATCATCCGGATCGGTTGCCGCCGGCTTCTCGGTATAGACATGGATGCCCCGCTCGAGCGCAAAGCGGCTGACCGACGCGTGCCGGGAGAAAACCGTGTCCACCGCGACGATATCCGGCTTTAAGCGGGTGAGCATCTCCCGCCAGTCGGGATAAAGCGGAATCGTGTGCCCCCTTTCTTTCGCGAAGCGGAGGAAGTTCCCCATATCCTCCCCCTCGCCCGAAACGGCCGCGCCGATATAGGAAAGACCCTCCCTCCGGCTGTCAAAAATGCTGCCGATATGCCCGCCGCAGTCCCCGATAATGCAAATTTTCACCTTTCAAGCCCTCCGTCCTTTTTTCCGTGTCAGGATAAAAAAAGTCCTCCACCGGTCTTTTCCGCTGCAAGCGCGCCGCTACCTCTGCCGCACACCGGAAAAGCGTGTGATCTCCCCCGGAGAGAAGGTGGTCGCCTGCCCCGCGAAGGGAAGCCCCAACTCGGAAGGCAGACGTACGGCATCATAGGCGGCCGAAAGCCCGGCCGACAGGCCGCGAACAAACCACCCCTGCGGCGCGCTGTCGGCAAAGACAAGGGCGGGATCCATATTCTGAATCCCCGCCTTCATAAACAGGCCGTTGCAAACCTTCAGGTGGGGCAGAATCGTCTCCACCCCGCAGGGGAGAAACGCCTCTCCCCCGCCCGATACCGCCAGCATGGTTTGCAGCTTGCAGTTCAGCTCCTCAAAGGCCTGCGGATTGCCATAGTCCTCAACCCTGCCGTCGGCAAATACGGCGTACATATGATCGTCCTGCCGGTCGACATTAAACCGCACCTCCCCTTTTTCAAAGCGATAGAGGAAGGTGGTGACGTCCTGCGCATCGTTCGCATGGGTCGCGCCGTACCAGAACTGCGCCCCGTCGGCAAAATCGCCCCGCAGAACGACCGTGTCGAAGGATTCGATCGGCTTGGCGCGATAGACCTCCGCCGTGATCGAGCGCGGCATGGCCGCCGTCTCCGGCCGATCGCCCAGCACAAAAAATATGTTGTGGAGGTAATGCGCGGTCGCATTGGTCACGACCGAGTCGAGAACCAGCTCCCCCTCCGCCGTGCGAAGCCTCCCCTTCCAGCCGTTGGCGTAATAGGCGTTGTCTCGCTTCCAACAGATCAGGGATTTCAGCAGAACCGGACGGCCGAACCTCCCGGCGAGAATATCCCGTTTCAGCCGGGTCATCGGATGACTGAAGCTCCACTGAAAGCCGACGCCAAGCCTTTTTTGGCAACGATCGCGGGCAGAGATCAGCCCGACCGCCTCCTCCACCGTGGGGACGAGCGGCTTCTCGCAAAGGACGTCCGAACCGTTTTCCATCGCGGTCAGGCACTGCCCCCCATGCTGCGGAATCGGGCTGGAAATCACCGCCAGGTCGGCGCGGTGCGCCTTATAAAAATCCTCCGCCCGGTCGAAAACGGGAATCCCCTTCTCCGCAAACCACGCGGCCTTTGGCGCTTTGTCCGCAAAGGGGTCGACCACACCGGCAATCTCCATTTTTTCGGCGTACAGCTCGGGATAGCGAAGATAAAGGGAGGGATAAACGTCCCCATATCCTCCAACGCCAATCAAAAGCACCTGTTTCTTCATAAGGATGATAGACACCTCATTCTTCTACAGAAGTCGATTATATACGAGACCGCAAAAGGCGGCCAAACTTTTTTTATGATAGCAGAAAATTCGGCCTTGTAAATACCCGTTTTTACTCTGGGCGAAAATTGGTTGCATTTTTGAAAAAGAAGAGGCTTTTTTTCTTCGCAATCGTATAAAACCGAACCGGAAAGGCGGCGCAGGCAGGCCTGCCGCAGCGCTTTCATTTTCACGCCGCCCCGCGCGGCGGGAGAGAGGACGCGCGTCTTTTCCATTGCCTTTTGAGGCCGCATGTGCTATAATCCGAAAGAAAACACAAATTTTAAACACCCACGCCAAAAAAGGATGATTGGATGAAAAAACAGTTTTTGGAAACCGGAAAAATCGTCGGCACCCACGGCGTCCGGGGAGAGATGCGGGTGCAGCCCTGGAGCGACAGCCCCGAATTTCTCACCGGATTTTCCCAGCTTTATCTCGACCCCGACGGACGGGAGCGGCTGCAGGTTCTCTCTGCGCGGCCGCACGGCAACGTCGTCCTGCTGAAGGCCGAGGGCGTCGGCAGCATCGAGGAGGCCGAGCGTCTGCGCGGCCGGGTGCTCTACATCAACCGGGATGACGTCACGCTGGAGGAGGGCCGCCATTTTGTAGAGGATTTGCTGGGCTGCCGGGTATTCGACGCCGACAGCGGAGAAAGCCTTGGAGAGCTGTGCGACGTTTCGGTTACCGGGGCCAACGACGTCTGGCACGTCCGGCGCGGCGAGCGGGAGTATCTTGTCCCCGCCATTCCCGACGTGGTGGTTTCGATCGACATTGACGCGGGGGAAATCCGCCTCCGCCCGTTGAAGGGAATTTTTGACCATGAAGCTTGAGTTTATGACCCTCTTTCCCGAAATGTGCGAGGCCGTTATGGGGGAAAGCATCATCGGCCGGGCAAGGGCGGCCGGCGCGGTGGAGATTCAGTGTCATCAGATCCGTGACTTTGCCGGGAACAAGCACAACCGGGTGGACGACTCCCCCTACGGCGGCGGAATGGGCATGCTGCTGCAGGCCGAGCCGATTTACCAGTGCTATGCCGCCCTGCGCGGCGAGGGCGAAAAGCCCTATGTAATCTACATGTCCCCGAAGGGCAAAACCTTTACGCAGGCGCGCGCGGTCGAGCTGTCCGCCCTGCCGCGGGTGGTGTTCCTCTGCGGGCATTATGAGGGGATTGACCAGCGCGTTCTGGACGAGATTGTGGATGAGGAAATCTCCATCGGCGACTTTGTCCTGACCGGCGGAGAGCTGCCTGCCCTCTGCGTGGCCGACGCGATCTGCCGCATGCTTCCCGGCGTTCTGGCCGATGAGGAATGCTTTACGGAGGAGAGTCACTTCTCCGGCCTGCTGGAATATCCGCACTACAGCCGTCCGGCCGTCTGGCACGGTGTCCCGGTACCGGAGGTGCTGCTCTCCGGCCATCATCAGATGATCCGGGACTGGCGGCGGGAGCAGTCTCTGCGCGTCACGCTGGAAAAGCGGCCCGAGCTGCTGGAGACGGCGACGCTAACCGACAGAGATCGGGAATATCTGCGAACACTTCTCGCTCAAAAGGAATAAAATGTTAATAATCCATAGTGAGTGAGCCTAAAAAGCCGGCGAAAATTTTAGACAAGATCAACAAATTGCCGTTTGTCAGCTCCACCCTCTATTGTCAGGGAAGGAGAACTTTCAAAAATGGGGGACATATTCGTTGACTGCACGATATATTGTGGTATAATAACGATACACTCGAATTTTGAAAATTATGCTTAAAACACAATCGAACAGGAGATATGGATATGTTTGTGAAAGATGTTGTTGTTCAAAACCAGGTTGGTCTTCACGCTCGTCCTGCAACCTTTTTTATCCAGAAAGCAAACGAGTATAAATCCTCCATCTGGGTGGAGAAGGAGGAGCGCCGCGTCAACGCTAAAAGTCTTCTGGGCGTGCTGTCCCTCGGGATTGTCGGGGGCATGTCTATCCGCATCATCGCGGATGGCGCCGACGAGGAGGAGGCTGTCAACAGCCTCGTAACCCTTGTGCAGTCGGGCTTTGCGGAGTAATTGATCGCTTTCATAAGGAATATCCGACCGGGATGGGAAAGGCAAAAGCGCTTTTCCTGTCCCGGTTTGCTTTTGCCCAAAAAAACGGATCTGCCGCCCGCGGCACGGGAAAGCCTGCTTTCCTTTTTGCCAAAATTCTTTTTCGATCGGGAAAAGTTTTGATTTTTTGGAAAAATATGATATAATAACCTCACGCCGTGACGCGGCGGTGAAACCGCCGACGGCTGAGAGGTTACTGAATATCCAAAAAATAATTCAGCAGAAATCGGCCGCCCGGCAGAGAGAACGGCGACCGACAGGGTCGGAGGATTCGATTCGGCAAAGCCGCCTTGGCGGCGTTTTGCCGATCTTCGGTCATCCGGCTCGGGAAAGGATGGGTTACAAACATGCACAAAAGAAAGCCTATTTTCAGACTGGCGGCGCTCTGCCTCACACTGGTGCTGACGCTGGGGCTGCTGGCCGGCTGCGTCGGCGATGTCTCGGCCGGGCACATCACGGTGAACGGAAAACGCATTGCCATTGACTATGCGGTCAAATTTGACGATTACGCCGTCTCGATGGCGGAGTATCGGTATTACTTCCTGAACCTGAAAAACAATTATTTTGACTACGGCGACGACAGCTACTGGGAGGAGTATCCGGAGGACGAAGCCACCCTGCTGGAATACACCCTCAACTATCTGCGGTCGCAGTACGCAGCGCAGGCTCTGGCGGAGTCCTACGGGATTTCGCTTGACGCCAACGACCGGCTGGCGATTGCCAATCAGATTCAGTCCTCCATCGACAGCGTCGGATCAGAGGCGGATTTCGTAGAAACTTTGTCCCAGCAGTATATGTCGGAGGACTGCTATACGCTGCTGCTGACCCAGTCGGCTCTGCAGCAGAAGCTCAATGACTACCTCTTCGGCGAGAACGGCACCATGGCCATCGCGGCGGAGGATGAGGTGCAGACCATCCGGGACAATTACATCCACACCATCCATCTGCAAATCAGCGATCAGGCCAAGGCGGAGGAGGCGCTCTCCCACATCAACGCGGGCGCGTCCATCGCCGACCTCCTGGACGATTACAATGAGGACACGCAGGAGGACAGCAAGGGCTATGTCGTCCTGAAAAACCAGATGGGCGACAATTACCGCACGGTGGCAGAGGCTTTGTCCGAAGGGCAGATCAGCGGCCTGATCGAAGCGAACGGCGGCTACTTCATCATTCAGCGGCTGCCCCTGACCGACGAGTATATTTCGGCCAATCAGGAGGATCTGATCGGCGATTACAAATCCGAGCTGTTGTACGAACTGATGGACGAGAAGGCCTCCACCTTTGAGGTCAAGTACAACAAATATTACGATCAGTTCGGTGTGAACACCATTTTGAACGATGGGCTGGACACGGTTTATGGCGAAGGCGATACCGCCTCCACCCTGATTGCGCTGATCGGCATCGGGGCGCTGATTGCCTACCTGATCGTTCTGCTGGTCTATACTGTGCTGATCCTTGTTTCCCTCTGCTTTATCTTCAAAAAGGCCGGAGAGCGGCCCTGGGCGGCGATTGTGCCGTTTTACAACAGCTACTGCCTCTTCCGCATGACCTGGGGCAACGGCTGGATGTTCCTCACCACGTTGATTCCGATCGCCAATATCGTGATCAGCATTATGACCCTGCACAAGCTGTCCAAGGCCTTCGGCCACGACGCCGGATGGACCTGCGGACTGATTTTCCTGCCGGTTGTGTTTATGCCCATGCTGGCCTTTGGAAAGAGTGCGTATGCAGGCGCAAACAGCGCGGCCGACGCGCCCGTGCCGCCGGAGGGTGAGATTCTGCCGGAGGATATAGCCGCAGGAGATGCGGTCGCTTCCCCTTCTCCCTACGCCGACCTGTCGGGCGACTACGGCACCTGGGAACCGGAGGAGACCGCCGCGCAGCCGGAGGCGATAAGCGAGGCCGGTGAGGCCGGTGAAACCGACACGCCGGCAGAGTCGTCTGACGCTGCTGATACAGACGCGGAGGATTACGGCACCTGGGAGCCGGAGGAAAACCCCTCCGCGGCTGACACTGCTGACACTGCCGATACTTCCGATACTTCCGGGGCTGACGACACCGCCGACACGGAGGGGAAGGCGTAACTTTTCCCCGGCGGAGGAATGCTGCCGACCGGGATCGGCGGCAAATTTCCCCTCAAAAAAGCGCCATGCCGGAAACACACCGGGTTACACCCGTAAGATAAACCCGATTGCACCCGTAAGATGAACCGGAATCTACCTGCAAGATAACGCAAACTGCAAGATAACGCAAAGCCGCAGCGGACTGTTTTTTCCGCTGCGGCTTTGCTTTTTATGTATCTTTCTCTGCACACAGCGCTCAAGCAAACCTCCGCCCGGCCGCGGCGTTCCCCGCAGAAGGATCGGTTATCCGCACGTTTTGCGGCGTCGACCGGACTTTGGCCGCACTGCCTCGCCAGACTTTGGCCGCAGCACACGCCGGGCTGCCGGTCATCCTGTCCCGAGCACCCGGGCATGCCGCGCCGTCCGAGCGAGCCGCCAAAAGCCTCGCCCTGCGCGGCATAGCAAAAAAAGGAGACCGCACACCTCCCCCTTGCGCAAAAAGGAAGCGCCCTACACAAGCCTTATAAGCTTGCGTGGGGCGCTGCTGCGCCGCGTTCTTAAAACCTCAGCCGTTCTGCGCGTCGTCCGTCCAGATTTCCTTCGCCATGCGGAATACCGCCCAGGCCTTCGGCCAGCCGCAGTAGAAGGCGGCGTGGGTCACAATCTCCGCAATCTCCTGCTTTGTGATGCCATTCTTTTTGGCGGTGGTCAGATGATAGCGAAAGGACTCGTCCGTCAGGCCCTGCGCCATCAGCGCCACCACGGTCACGAGGGAGCGATCGCGCAGGCTGAGCTGCTCCTCCCTGCTCCACACCTCGCCAAACAGCACGTCATCATTCAGTTCCGCAAATTTCGGGGCAAACTCTCCCAGAGCGTCGCGCCCCGCAGTCTGTTTTACAGCCATTAAAATCTCCTCCTTAAAAAATTATGACACAAATCTTCTTAAAGCCGGACTGAGCCTTCCTTCAGGATGATTATAGTACAGGAGTTTAAGGGAGTCAATTTTTATGGGCAGACGCATGCCGAACCGGGAGAAGCCGCGCCCGTCCCTCCCTGTCATTTTACCGCAAACGCAATATCTCCCGACTGAATGGCGGGAAGCTTGCGGCGGATCGTTTCCTCATCCCAATCCCACCAGCGGAGGGCTTCGAGCTTCTCGATCGCCGCGTCGTCAAACCGGCGGCGGATGAACTTTGCCGGGACGCCGCCCACAATGGTGTAGGGCGGCACGTCCTTTGTCACCACGGCGCGGCTGCCGATGACTGCGCCGTCGCCGATCGTCACGCTGGAGAGGATGACCGCCTCATATCCGATCCAGACATCGTTTCCGATCACGATATCCCCCTTGTTGTCCCATGCGCTCCGGATGTCCCGCGCGTCGAGCCCCCACTCCTCAAAGAAAATCGGAAACGGATAGGTGGAAAGCGACTTCATCGAATGGTTTCCACTGGCAAAGAGGAATTTCGCACTGCAGGCAATCGAGCAGAATTTGCCGATTTTTAAGCGGTCGCCGTTGACGGGATAGTGATAGAGGACATTGTTCGTCTCAAACTCCCGCGGGTCGTGCGCGAAATCGTTGTACATGGTATAGTCGCCGACCTCGATATTCGCGCCGGTTACGACGTTTTTCAGGTACACGGTATTTGTATCTCCGGTACGGGGATAAATTTTATCTTTTGTCATGCTTTTCCCCTCTTTCAGAACAGCTGTCCGGGAAGCTTTTGCTTTTCCTTCTTCGGAAAGGTCGCTTCAAACGCCTCAAACCCCTCCGGGTCCTTCTCGCAGACAAAGTACCCCTCCGGATCTTTGTAAGTGCCGGAAACGCCGTCAAGGAAGCCGGGCGTCAGCTCGCGGATCAGGAAATAGTCCGCCTCCGGATCGTCGGCATAGCGAACCCCCTTTGTTTTTGCCGGGACAAAGCCGGACTTTCCGTAAAACAGGATATTTCCGGTGATGGCGAGTGCGCCCGCACCCATTTCCCCGGCCTTTTCCATGGAGTAGTCGAGCAGCCGCTTTCCGTAGCCCCGGCGCTTAAACGCAGGTGCGATACCGATCGGTCCAAAGGTCATGATCGGCAGCTTTCGGCCGTCGTCGCAATCAATTTCCGACCGCACATAGATGACCTGCCCGATCAGCTCTCCATCCAGCTCCATAACAAAATCCAGCTCGGACACAAAGGCCGGATCCTCCCGGTAGCAGTGCAGCACATAGTACTCCATACACCCGGGGCGGTAGACATTCCAGAATGCCTCTCGGGTCAGGTTTTCGGTCTTTCGGTAATCGTCCTTTGTTTCGGGACGGATGATGATATTTTTCTCTGACATGATAATTCTCCTTTGATTTTTATTTTTTACCCGATTTTCTCCTTTGGATGCATGCAGAACAGATGAATCCCCAGCGCCGCGTTAAAGCCCGTCGCGGCAAAGACGCTGAACCGCTCCACAATGCCGAAGTATTGCGGCGGCACAATTTTCATACCCATCGCCCCGACAAGCATCATCAGGAGGGCGGCGCCTGCGCATACACCGTAAGAGCGGCAGTCTCTGCTTTTTTGCTCCGGCAGCGATGATGATGCTCAGCGATACGATGGACAGCAGTACTACAAGCGCCGTGACCGCCATGTGCACGATGTCCTGAAAGCTGCCGGCATAGCCGCTGCTTGACAGCGGAAACATGCGGTAACCAATTGCGGAAATCCACTCCATCGCGGCGAAGAGATAAACGCCTGTACGCAGCAGTTTGGTTTTCTGTCCCCGGATGCCGACGCAGACGACAGTGACACAGACCACCTCACAGATATTGTAGAAGGCGCTGAGCTGATTCCACAAAGAGAGCGAGGGTGCGTCGGCGGCACTCAGGTCGCTGACCGCCTGCGCCATCCAGTTGCAGCCGGGATAGGCCAGCGGAGAAAAGAGGACCGCCGCCGTGTACGAAAGAAGGCTGACAATGCCGAGCAGCCCCAGCTTTTGTATCAATGGTTTTTTCATAATTTCCCTTCCCAAAATAAAAACGCAGCGCACGACCACATAAATTGCGGTCAGCACTGCGTCTTTGCGTCCGGCTGATCTATCCTTTCGATTTGAAAATTCTGCGCATTGATGATGCACTCCTGCTTGCACTTCGGGCAAAAGAGGGGAAAGTCCCGCAGCACCGTTTTTTGCAGCAGCCGCAGCCGCGTCTTTGCGCCGCAGACGGGACAAAGAATCCATTTTTCATACGGCCTGCTCATTGCTTTTCACCGCTTTGCCGACCGCCGCCGTGAACCATGCGGAAAAAGAGCTGCACATGGTTTTTAAGCTTTTTCAGGCACTCGCTTTCCCTTTCCGGCTGGCGGTCGCAAACCCCGATGAGGGTAACCACCGGAGCGACATACATCAGTGCCAGAGTGTCCGGATCCTCCGCCGCAATCTCCCCGGCGGCAATCAGGGCGCGGAAAATGCCGGCATGGTACGCTACAATGCGATCCACATAACGCCCCGTATAGAGCGCCGCCAGCTCCGCCGAGCGGAATTGCTCGATGGTCATCATGCGGCGGAAGCGGCTGATCGCTTCGTTATGGAGGGAATATTCGAAAATCTGCCGCACCTTTTCAAAAAGGGCGTCTTCGGTGATCTCGGTGAAAACGGAAATATCTTTCTTCGCATCCTGCACATGAATGTTGATCTTGTCCGTGTCCGCCTCATACTGCGCCGCCGTGGATTCCACAATGGCGTCGAAAATGGCCTGCTTACTCGGAAAATGATTGTAGAGCGACGGCGCTTTGATACCGACCGCCCCGGCAATTTCGCCTACGCTGACGGAATCATAGCCCTGCGTCGAGAACAGTTCCAAAGCCTTATCCAAAATTTTCTGCTTGGTATCCTCCTGTTTCACACCCGCGCCTCGCTAACTAACATTCGTTAGTTGTGATTATAATCTGCTTTTTGTAAAAAGTCAAGGGGGAAAAATAAAGCATTGTTTCTATCGGCAAACCCGCACGGAACCTATGGGAGAAGGCGGCGTCAGCCTCTCCGGCCGGACAAAGCCCGAAGGTAGGACAAAGCCGCTCCCGCAGCTATTGGGGGAGCGGCCGTAGAGAGGCAGAAGATAACTCGGAATACACCGGCAGAGTCGGGATCCTTTACTTTTCCATCACATAAGTTTTAAGCGCAGCCTCGTGCCGGACGACCTCCTGCTCGAAAACGACCCGGTATCCGCGGCGCTCAAAAAACGGCTTCACCGTAATGGAGGCGTGGGTTGTGATGCGCCTCCCCTTTGCGAAGCGTTCCAGTTCGCCGCAAATCGCAGAGGCGATTCCCCTCCCCTGATGATCCTTATGGACATACAGCCTGTCCAGATAGCCGGATTCAGCGATATCTCCGAAACCGACAATCTCATCATTCTCCACGGCGACAACCGTCTTACGCTCCCGGAAGGAGCGATCCCACTCCCGCAAATCCACTTCACCCGTGGCCCAGGCGTCTCGCTGCTCTTTTGTATAATCCTTCGCGTTTACGCTGTGCACCGTGTTATAAAACAGTTCCGCCAGCTCTGCACAATCGGCAGATTCATATTCCCGAAGCTGCATTTTCATATCCTCCCGAAGGCGGAATTTCTACTTCCGCCGCCACAGCATTGTATAATCCTTTTCACCGGTGGCTTCATCCACGCCCTCCCTCTGAATTTTGAACCCCTCTCTTTGGTAAAAGGCGACCGCCCTCGGATTTTTTTGATAGACATTCAGTCGTAATTCCGGCCTTTTATCCTTCACATAATCCAGCAGAAGTTTGCCGATCCCCCGCGACTGCATCTCGCTTAAGACAAAAATGCCTTCGATATATTCGCCGTTCAGCCCCACAAAGCCCTGTATTTTTTGATCGTTTTCATATACATAAACCTTTGCTCCCGACAGCATTTCTTTCACCAATTCGAAATTGCTTTCCCAGTATTGCGCGGGAATAAAGCAATGCGCTTTCAGGTTCGTATCCAACCACATATCGGCGACAGCGTTTATATCCGCTTTCTGTAATTTTCTAATCATAACAAACGCACTTCCGTAAATTTTCGCCATTCCTTCGCTAAAAATCGGCCGCAGAAGAACCGTGAAGCGCGAACGAAGCAAAAATCATCATACAATCCATGCTTCGCGGCGCAAGGCCGCCTTTTTCCCCACTTATCTTCGCCGATTTTGAAAGAGAAGTCAAGAGAAGCAAAGGGAAATTTTTGCGTTTTCAGAGGTGGGCGCTGAACTCCCGCGATGGCGGGGTTCATACGGCGAAATCACATAAGCCCT
>UQRS01000058.1 GCA_900543525.1 uncultured Oscillospiraceae bacterium | reverse complement strand
GAACGCCGCCTTCACCATCCGGTAAGAGAACGGCAGTTTGACGACCGTATAGCCCACAAGCATCAGAACCAGCGTTCCTACCATAACATAGTTAAACAGGATCGGCTGCCGCTCCCCGTAGGTCGTGGTCAGTCCCAGCGCGATCAGGGTTGCCGGAAGAAGCCACGGAATCAGCATGCCCCACTCGAAAAATACGTCGTATTTATGCTTTGCCGTGCGCACAAACCGGGCGCAGATCACGGCCATCAGTACAGCCAGAACCGCAGCCAGCAGGATGGGGATATGAGCAGACTCGTTAAAGAGCTGGACGGAAACAATAATCGAACATATCAGGAAAACAAAGCCGACTGAATCGGAAAGGATGAGGAAAATGCTGACAGAGGAACGGTACAGCGCGATCCTGCGGGAATTGGAGGTGCGCGGCGCCGTAACGGTGCAGGAGCTTTGCGAGCATCTGGAAATTTCGGAGTCGACCGTGCGCCGCGACCTTATAAATCTTGATAAACAAGGCAAACTTATAAAAGTACGCGGCGGCGCGACCCGTGCGGGCAGGCGGTTTTTGCCGGAGGAGCCGGATGTTTCGACCAAGCAGCAGCTCCACACGGCGGAGAAGGACCGCATCGCGCGGTATGCCGCCGCCCAGATTGACGACAGCGATTTTGTATATATCGACGCCGGCACCACGACCGAGCGGATGATCGACTATATCGAGAGCAGCCGCGCAACCTTTGTCACCAACGGGATCGTCCATGCGAGAAAGCTGATTCAGAAGGGCTGCAAGGCTTACATCGTCGGCGGACAGATCAAGCTGTCCACCCAGGCAGTGGTGGGAACGCTGGCCTCGGGCATGCTGCGGCAGTACAATTTTACAAAGGCGTTTCTCGGCGTCAATGGGATATCGGTCTCCCGCGGGTTTACCACCCCCGACCCGGAGGAGGCGGAGCTGAAGGCCGAGGCCTGCCGGCAGGCCTTTGTCAGCTTTATTTTGGCGGACAGCAGCAAATTCGGCATGGTTTCGGCGGTCACCTTCCTCGACCTGGATAAAGCCTGCATCCTCACCGACCGGATTCCGGATGAAAAATATCGCAAGGCCGCGACCATCAAGGAGCTTTTGTAAGCTGCCTTTTCGCAAAAGGGGATACAAGCGGCCTCCTTCGCCCGCCTGCTTTGCGATGAAAAGCAATGTGGGAGAGGGGGTTTCCGGCGCTTTTTGATTTGGCAGGCATTTTTTACAGAAAGGATGGAACCTTGGCTTATGATCTATACCGTTACATTTAATCCGGCGATTGATTATCTGCTCCGTATGCAGGCGCTGCGCCCGGGAGAGGTGAATCGCGCCGCGTCGGAGGAGATCTACTACGGCGGCAAGGGGATCAACGTCTCCTGCGTTTTGAAAACCCTCGGCCTTCCAAGCACTGCGATCGCCTTCACGGCCGGGTTTACCGGCGCGGCGCTGCGCCAGGGGCTGGAGGCGGCCGGCGTCTGCACCGATTTTATTGAGCTTCCGACGGGGCTTACCCGCATTAACGTGAAGATCAAAGCGGACGCCGAAACCGACATCAACGGCAACGGGCCGAAGATCGACCCAGAGGCGCAAAACACGCTGTATCAAAAGCTTGACCGCCTGAAAGCGGGGGATTATCTCTGCCTTTCGGGGAGCATTCCGCCCTCTCTTCCCGACAACGTGTATGAGGAGATTTTGAAAAACCTCTCGGGCAAGGGAATAGAAACGGTCGTCGACGCGACCGGCGACCTGCTCTGCAATGTGCTGAAGTACCATCCCTTTTTAATCAAGCCGAACGGCTTCGAGCTGGGAGAAATTTTGAAAACCGAGCTGCACACCGCGGCCGAGATCGAGTCCGCCGCCCGCCTTATGCAGGAGAAGGGCGCCAGAAACGTGCTGGTCTCCCTCGCCGGGGACGGCGCGCTGCTGGTGACTGAGGCGGGCGAATGCCACACGATCGCCGCGCCGAAGGGAAGGGTGAAAAACTCGGTCGGAGCGGGAGATTCGATGGTGGCCGGCTTCCTTGCCGGGTATATCGAAACCGGCGACCTTTTGTACGCGCTGCGGCTGGGAACGGCGGCCGGGAGTGCGACCGCCTTCTCCGACGGGCTGGCCGAAAAGGCGGAGATTGACCGGCTGCTTCGTCAGACGGCGCAGGAATGACAGACGGATTTTAAAATTCCCCGCTCGAAACGAGCAGGGGCGAAATCCTCCAAAGCCCGATGGGCGGGGGTTCGGCAAAACCTTTGAATGAATTTTGACATCGTAAAAATACAACATCCACAAAAATATCTCAAAGCAAAAGAGAAAGGAGTCAAAGACATATGCGTATCACAGATCTTTTAAAGCCGGGCAGCATCGCGCTTGGCGCTTCTCCCGCGACGAAGGAGGAGGTTCTGGATCTTCTGGTTTCCCTGCAGGAGAAGGGCGGAAACCTGTCCGACCCGGCCGGGTACAAGGCGGCCATCCTCGCCAGAGAGGCGCAGGGCACCACCGCCATCGGAGAGGGGATCGCGGTTCCTCACGCCAAATCGGACAGCGTGAAGATGCCCGGTCTGGCGGCTGTGACGGTGCCGGACGGAGTCTCCTACGACGCGCCCGACGGCCAGCCGGTCAAGTTGTTTTTCATGATTGCGGCGACGCCGGACGGGGATCTGCATCTCGAGATACTCTCCCGCCTGATGGTCATGCTGATGGAGCCGGAGTTTGCCTCTGCTTTGAAAAACGCCAAAACGGCTGAGGCGTTTCTCGCTCTCATTGATCAGAAGGAGGCCGAGAAGTACGGCGCGCCGGAGAAGGCCGCAGAAAAGCAGCCGGAAAAGGTGGAAGGGTACCGGGTTCTGGCCGTTACCGCCTGCCCCACCGGGATCGCGCACACCTTCATGGCGGCCGAGGCGCTGGAGAAAAAGGCCCGGGAGATGGGCGTCTCCCTCAAGGCGGAGACCAACGGCAGCGGCGGTGCGAAAAACGTGTTAACCGCAGAGGAGATTGCGGCGGCCGACGGCATTATCGTCGCGGCCGACCGGGATGTGGAGATGGGTCGGTTCGACGGCAAACGGGTGGTCATCACCAAGGTGGCCGACGGCATCCATAAGCCGGAGGAGCTGATTGATAAAATTCTGAATCAGACGGCGCCGATTTACCATCACAGCGGCGACGCGGCCGAGGCGACCCCGGCAGAAAAGGAAAACGCCGGCCGCAGAGTCTATAAGCATCTGATGAACGGCGTATCGCATATGCTGCCCTTTGTGACCGGCGGCGGTATTTTGATCGCACTGGCCTTTTTGTTCGACAACTATGCGATTGATCCCTCCAACTTCGGTATGAACACCCCTCTCGCCGCTTTTTTGAAAACGGTAGGCAACATGGCCTTCGGCTTTATGCTGCCGATCCTCGCCGGATATATCGCGATGAGTATTGCCGACCGCCCCGGCCTTCTGGTCGGCTTTGTCGGCGGCGCGATTGCAAGCTACGGCATTTCCTTTACAAACCTCGACGCGTCGACGGCCGTGTCGGCCGGTTTCCTCGGTGCGCTGCTGGCCGGCTTTATCGGCGGGTATCTTGTCCTTGGACTGGAGAAGCTTTGCAGTAAGCTTCCCCACGCGCTTGAAGGAATCAAGCCGGTTCTGATCTATCCCCTGATCGGCGTGCTCTGCATCGGCGTCATCATGTGCGCCATCAATCCCTTTGTCGCGATGATCAATACCGGGATCACAAACTTCCTCGACAGCATGGGCGGTATCAGCAAAATTGTGCTCGGCTGTCTGCTGGGGGGCATGATGTCGGTGGATATGGGCGGCCCGATCAACAAGGCGGCTTATGTCTTTGGCACGGCGGCGATTGCCAACGGAAACTTTGATATCATGGCGGCCGTCATGGTCGGCGGCATGATTCCGCCGCTCGCCATTGCGCTGGCCACAACCTTCTTTAAAAATCGCTTCACGCCGGAGGAGCGCAAGTCGGGCGTGGTGAATTATATCATGGGACTCTGCTTTATTACCGAGGGGGCGATTCCCTTCGCCGCCGCCGACCCGCTGCGGGTGATCCCCGCCTGCGTCGTCGGATCGGTTGCGGCCGGCGGACTTTCGATGGCCTTCGGCTGCACCCTGCGCGCCCCCCACGGCGGCATCTTCGTTTTCCCGGTGGTGGACAACGTGCTGGGATATATCATCGCGCTGGCGGCCGGGTCGGTTGTCGGAATGTTCATGCTTGCGCTGCTGAAGAAAAAGCGGGCGGTATAAGGCCTCGTCCTTTCGGGAAAGCCGGGAAGGCAGAATTTTTAAAAATCGGGAACGCAGCGGTTCGGCGGCGTTTTCTTAAAAACATTCAAACAGGAAAGGTTGGTTTTTATGGTACAAAAACAGGTTAAAGTTGTCAACGAAATGGGCTTTCACATGCGGCCGGCAAACGAGTTTATCTCGAAGATGATCAAATATAAGAGCGACATTACCTTTGATTTTAACGGCAGAAAGATCAACGCCAAAAGTATTATGAACATCATGGCAGCCTGCATCAAGTTCGGGTCGGAGATCACGGTGATCTGCGACGGTGAGGATGAGGCCGCCGCGCTGGAGGAGGCGGTCTCCTTCATCGAGAGCGGGCTGGGAGAAAAATAAGCCGCCCGAAAAAAGGGGGTAAATTAAAATGGTATATAACGGAATTGCCGGCTCGGCCGGGATCGGCATCGGCCGGGCGGTTGTCCTGGCCGAGCCGAATCTCGACTACTCCGGCGCGGTGTTTACCGGGCGGGAGAACGAGCGCAGACGCCTTTCCCGGGCAGTAAAAACCTTTAAGGAGCAGACCCGCGCGATGTGGGAGCGTATGAAGGACAGCGTCGGAGAGAAGGAGGCCGCTATCCTCAACGGCCAGATCATGATGATTGAGGATCCCTTCCTCGTCTCCCAGATGGGGGAATATATTGACGACGGCCGCACGGCGGAGGCGGCGCTCGACCTGGTTTGCCAGATGTATATCGACATGTTTTCGGCGGTGGAGGATGAGCTGACCCGGCAGCGGGCGACCGACATCCGCGACCTGCGGACGCGGCTTCTCAAGATTCTGCTGGGCAGGGAGGATGTCGACCTTACCGCGGTCGAGCCGGGAACCGTACTGGTGGCGCGGGATTTCACCCCCTCCATGACGGTGGGCATCGACCGGGAGCGGGTGGCTGGGATTGTGACCGAGCTTGGGGGGAGGACCTCTCACTCGGCCATACTGGCCCGTGCGCTTGAAATTCCGGCGGTTCTGGGCCTTTCCGGCGCGGCGGAGACCATTAGGGCCGGCGACCGGCTGATCGTCGATGGAGGCGAGGGGGTCGTGATCCTCTCCCCCGATGAGAAAACGGCCGCCCAGTATGAAAAACGCCGCCGCGAGCAGGAGGCGCGCCGGGACGCGCTGCGTGCCTTTATCGGCAAGCCGACCCTCACGGCCGACGGCAGGCCGGCCGCACTTTACGGCAATATCGGCAAGGCGTCCGACGCCGCCGAGGTGGTCGGGCACGACGGGGAGGGCATCGGCCTTTTCCGCACCGAGTTTTTGTTTATGGATCGCGCCGCCCTCCCGTCCGAGGAGGAGCAGCTTGAGGCCTATCGCGACGCGGCCGCAGCCATGGGCGGCCGGGAGGTCATTATCCGCACCCTCGACGTCGGCGGAGACAAGGACATCCCCTATCTCCACATTGAAAAGGAGGAGAACCCCTTCCTCGGACACCGGGCGATTCGTTTCTGCCTCGACCGGCCGGAGATTTTCAAGGTGCAGCTGCGCGCCCTGCTTCGCGCCGGCGCCGAGGGCAACATCAAGATTATGCTGCCGCTGGTGACCTCGGTGGAGGAGATTCGGCGCACCCGCACGCTTTTATCCGAATGCGAGGCCGAGCTGTCGGCTGCGGGCACGCCTTTTCGCCGGAACATGCCGCTCGGCGTGATGATCGAGACGCCGGCTGCGGCGCTGACTGCCGATCTCCTGGCGAAGGAGGCCGATTTTTTCAGCATCGGCACCAATGATCTGACCGGCTATACCATGGCGGTGGATCGGGGCAACAGTCGTGTGGCGAGCCTCTACTCGGCGTACAATCCGGCCGTGCTGCGCGCCATACGGGAGGTGATCCTCCGCGCGAAGGAGGCTGGGATTCCGGTCGGCATGTGCGGAGAGGCGGCGGCCGACCCGCTGCTGATCCCGCTGCTGATTGCCTTCGGGCTGGATGAATACAGTGTCAGCCCGACCTCCGTCCTCGCCACGAGGAAGGCGATCTCCCTCTGGACGAAGGAGGAGGCGGCCGCGCTGGCCGGGGAGGTCATGGGTCTGACGACGGCCGACGATGTGGAGGTCTGCCTGAAGGCGCACGCCAGATGGTAAGCAATGACCGGCGCCTGTCGGCTTAAGGCTGAGGTTTTTTCAACTGCTCGGCGGCAAAAGACGAACAAAAAGCGCAAACAGTTTTACCTGTTTGCGCTTTTTTGCTTACCATCGGTTGACAGGGGAAGGCAAGGTTTTGGCGGGCAGAAATGCGTCCATACTGTGTCAAAGCACTTGAAAATACAAACAGCCCGCCAGGGGGAAAGGATAAAAACCACCGAAAAGTCGCAGCGGCAGGCATGATTGCCCTTGTCAACCGACGGTAAGATGAAAAAACAGGGGCTTTCGCCCTGCTTTTTTTGCAGCAGCTGCGGCAGAACTGTTTTTTCGCAGCCTGCAGCGTGCTCAGATCGCCTGCCGGATGACGCCGCAGGCAATTTTTTTGCCGGCGTCTCCGGCCGGCTGGGTAGTGAAATCATCCCGGCCGCTGTGCAGAATCACCGTGCGGCCCACCACCTCCTCAATCGTGAAGCGATTGGTCAGCACCGCCATGAAGGCGTCCCCGTCATTCCCGAAAAGGGGCGGCAGGTCACCGGCGTGGAAGGGATGGAGGCAGTCCTTCGGGTTATAGTGGGACAAAGCGTTTGCGAAGGGGTCGGCGGCCGTCCCGGTGCAGGCCTCCCCCGCGTGGATGTGCAAAGCAAAGACCGGGTGCGCGCAAGCCCCCTCCGGCTGCGGGAGACCCGACAGGTCGACGGTCACAAGGACGCCGCGCCGCGCCTGATAAAACCGCACCTGCCCCCGTATGGTGGGGTAGTCGGCGCTTCCCCTTACGGCGGCCAGCGCCCGGGGCTGGCTGTAAAGCATCCTGCACAAATGATTTTCTGTCTGCAAAGCAATCTCCTCCTGAAAAGGGCGCGGCAATGGGATGTCGGCGGCCGGGGAAGCGCGCCTCCCGGCGGGTATGGATAAGCCGACCGGGGGGCAAGGGCACTGTCCCCGCTGACTTAAAACGGATTTTCCAAAAAAGGATTTGTTTTTCATATCAGTATATGCTTTGCAAGGGCCGGTTGTGTCCGCTTTTCGGGGGAGATTTTCATGCGGCTCCTGTTTTTTGCGGCGGCTGTAGGATCGTCCGGTTGTGCGGGTTGTCCGATCATCCGGCCGTCCGGTCATGCGGCCGTGCAGTCGGACGAACCCCTCTTCTCTGCCGTGGGGGAGGCAGGGCGGCCACAGCGCTTTGCAAAAGGCGGCCTCCCTTATCTTGACGCGGTGATTTCTTCTGTGATACACTGGATAAAACCGCTGCGGTTTTTGCACAATTTTGAAAAAAGGAGGCGCTCGGATGTCCAATCTGCCGGAAAATATATACAGCCGGCTGCCCGGCCTTCTCCTCCCCTGGTACGAGAGGGAGAAGCGGGAGCTTCCCTGGCGGCGGGATCGGAAGCCGTACCACATCCTCGTCTCCGAGATTATGCTTCAGCAAACCCGGGTGGAGGCGGTGCGCGGATACTACGACCGGTTTTTGGCCGCCCTCCCCACGCCGGAGGCGCTGGCCGCCTGCCCGGAGGAAAAGCTCCTCAAGCTGTGGGAGGGGCTGGGCTATTACAGCCGGGCAAGAAATCTGCAAAAAAGCGCCCGCGCGGTGATTGAAAATTACGGCGGCCGCTTTCCGGACAGCTATGAAAGGCTGCTGTCTCTGCCGGGCGTCGGGCCGTATACGGCCGGGGCAATCGCCTCCATCTGCTTTGAGCGCCCCTGCGCCGCGGTCGACGGCAATGTGCTGCGGGTCATCGCCCGCCTGACCGGGGACGACCGGCCGATCGACCTTTTCGAGGTAAAGGCGGAGGTTTCCGACCGGCTGGGGCAGATTTATCCGAAGGGGCGCTGCGGCGATTTTACCCAGGCTCTGATGGAGCTTGGCGCCATCGTCTGCACGCCGCGCTCTCCCCGCTGCGCCGCCTGCCCGGTGGCGGAGATTTGCCTCGCCCGGGGGCAGAACCGGGTGGAGACGCTGCCGATTCGGTCGCCGAAAAAGCCCAAACGGGTGGAGGAGCGCACGGTGTTTTTGCTGCAATGCGGAGGGGATTTCGCCCTCTGCCGGCGGGAGGAGAAGGGACTGCTTTCCGGCCTGTGGCAATTTCCGAATGTTGAGGGGCATCTGTCTTTGGAAAAGGCGCTCTCCGCCGCGCAGGAGGCCGGAGTTCAGCCGACCGAGCTTTGCCGCAGTCTGCAGCGGACGCATATTTTTACCCACATCCGGTGGGAGATGGTGGGGTACCACATCCTCTGCGCCCGCGCGGCCGAAGGGTTTACCTGGGCCTCTTTACAGGAGATCCGGGAACGGTACGCCCTGCCGACCGCCTTCCGGCAGTTTCTGGACGCGCCGCTTTTGTAAAGGATAGCCGGCCGTCCGGCCGTCCGGTCGTCCGGTTCTTCGACTGCCCGGTCGTCCGATTGTCCCGCTGTCCGGTCGGAATTTTATAAAAAGGAAAAACCTCCGCGCTTGAGGCAGAGTGCCTGCGCAAAGGTTTTTAAATCCGACAGGTTTTTATAAAAACCTGCCGGATTTTGCTGTATACTGCAAAGTCGGGGAGGCCCGACGCCTTTTTGGGGGGGCTATTTTACCGGAATCTCCTCCTCGGGCGGGAAGCGGTCGTGGTTGTCCCGGACACTGCCCGCCCGGTAGGGCAGGGGGAGATGAAAGCTGCCAAACCCGGCAATGAAATGCTCCGACGGGTGTTCGTAAGCGAGAAAGTGGTTGGCCGGCCGCCATAAATCTCCCACCAGCCGGTAGTCGGCCGTCGGCCAGAGGGTAACCGCCGCGTCGGCCAGCCGATAAACCTCCCGGTCGGCGCCGCCGAAGCCGTGGTGCGCCACCTGCACCATGTCGGATTTCAGAAGCGGGCCGTATAATTCGACCAGGAGGCGGCCCTCCTCCTCTCCCGTGTCGCCGAGGAAGAGCAGCCGCTGGCCGCAGACGGTCAGCGCCACGACGGTTGAGGCGTCGTTGTGGTTTCCGACCCGGCCGGGATAGATTACCTCATGCGAGAGCAGCACCTCAAAATCCAGATTGCGGACCGAAAAGGTCTGCCCGGTTGTGATTTTATAATGTGGAGTGTCGGGATATTCGGCCTCCATCAGGGCGTAGAACTCGGCGGCCGTCACATTATCCTCCGCCCGCCAGGTTTCCGCCTCCGGCAGGGCGAGGCTCGGAAAATTATAATAAAAGCCCTCAACCGTAAAGCGGCCGCGGTAGTGCTTGGTCATCTCCATAAAGCAGCCGATGTGATCCTGATGAATGTGGGTAAAGTACCAGCCGCAGATTTGAACCTCCGCCTCCCCGGAGAGGGCGGCGAGGGCGGAGAAAAGCCGGTCATCCTCCCCCTTTGTGAAATAGCCGCCGTCGATTACGAACAGGCTGCCGTCGCAGGCCTGCAGAATATAGGACATGCCGCAGTCAATCTCCCGCTGGTCGAGGGACAGGCCGTGCAGGCTGCAGGGGCAGCGGTCGGGACAGGCGGCCTTTTCCGGCGGGAAGAGCGCCTCCGGCTCATACACCAGCCGCAGCTCCGCCCGGCTTCCCAAAAATAGCAGCCGCGCCGCCTCATTTTCCCGGCGCAGGGTGAGAAAGCGGTTTTTCCCGGCGCGGCGGTCGCTTTGCAGCGTCCAGCCGGCCTCACGCAGGCGGGAGGCATAGGCGGCTGCTTCCTCCTCTTTCGCGCGGGGATAGACCTGCACCCCCGCGCCGTTGTTAGCGTTATAGATCGGCGCCTCCTCCTCGCGCAGGGGTGGAAGCGGGAAGGCGGCCGGAAGGTCGGTATTCCTCCAAAGACGGTTGGCACTCATGAGAAACGACTCCTTTTTTGCATAATTTTTCCAGTTCATCGTAGCACAAACCGGCCGTCGCGGCAATAACACGATTTTGCACAAATGAGAAATTTTTGCCAAAACGCAGACAGCCTGCCGGGAAAGCGCCGCGGCGGCGGCAAAAAATTCTGCGGGAGGAGCGGCCGGACCGCTCATTTTTTACAAAAAGCAAAATAAAACGACATTTCCTCTTGACAGGGGGTGGAGGAATGGGGTACTTTTATAATGGTGTTTTGTGCAGACAGAACGCCCGGCAAAAATCCCGCGGCGATGCATTCGGGGCAGACTTTGCCTGCTTTTGCGGCCAACCGACCTCCCGTATGCATACACGAAAAAAGCGGCTTTCGGTCGGGCGCGGCACACCGGCGCTGAAAAAGGAAAGGAAGATGGAAATGGAAAATCAGAAACCTTCTGTCGAAAATCAGGGGATTTTCGACGCGCGCACCCTCGGTATCCCAAAAATGCTGTTGCTCGGCCTTCAGCATATGTTCGCCATGTTTGGAGCGACCATCCTGGTACCTGCTCTGACCGGGCTGAGCGTTTCGGCCACCCTGCTGTTTGCGGGTATCGGCACGCTGATGTTTCATCTGCTGGCCAAGGGAAAAGTTCCGGCCTTTCTCGGCTCGTCGTTTGCGTATCTGGCCGGATACTGGGCCATTGCGCCGAACGGAGAGCGGGAGCTGCTCCCCTATGCCTGTTTCGGTGTGGCCTGCTCGGCGATTCTCTACCTTGTGCTGGCGGCGCTGATCCGGGCGTTCGGCGTGACCAGAGTCATGCGCTTCTTCCCGCCCATTGTTACCGGCCCGATCATCATTGCGATCGGACTCACCCTTTCGCAGTCGGCGATTGACAACTGCTCGGCCAACTGGCTGGTTGCGATTGTGGCCGTCGCGGTGGTTGTCATCTTTAACATCTGGGGCAAGGGAATGCTGAAGATCATCCCCATCATCCTGGGCGTTGCCGCCTCCTGCATTGTGGCGGTAATCCTGCAGTTCTGCGGCGTGACGGTGTTTGATGCGGCGCATCTGGACGCGCTGCGCGACGCGGCCTGGATCGGTCTGCCCTTCCAGATGCAGGATACCGTGTTCGCCGTCTTTAAGGATCCGGATGTCTCCCTCCTGATTACGGCGGTAATTACGATCATGCCGATCGCCATCGCCACTATGATGGAGCATATCGGAGATATCTGTGCCATCGGCTCGACCACCGGCAGAAACTATATCAAGGACCCCGGCCTGCACCGCACCCTGCTGGGAGATGGTCTGGCCACCATGTTCGCCAGCCTCTTCGGTGCGCCGGCCAACACGACTTACGGGGAGAATACCGGCGTACTCAGCCTGACCAAGGTGTACGACCCGCGGGTCATCCGGCTTGCGGCTGTGTTTGCGATCATCTTCTCCTTCTCGCCAAAGTTTGCCGCTTTGATCGGCCTGATGCCGACGGCGACCATCGGCGGCGTTTCACTGGTGCTGTACGGTATGATTTCGGCGGTCGGCGTCCGCAACGTGGTGGAGAATCAGGTGGACTTTACCAAGAGCCGTAATGTGATCATTGCCGCCTTGATCCTGGTGCTGTCGATCGGTATCAAGTTCAGCGCCGCCGGAGCGATCAACTTCTCCATCGGCGAGGTGCAGATCAGCCTCTCCGGCCTTGCGGTGGCGGCCATTGTCGGCATTCTGCTGAATGCGATTCTGCCCGGCAAGGATTATCACTTCGATGCGGAGGAGCCGCAGGATACCGGTGTGAATTTCGAGGTGTAATGGCCGGTTCCACGTTTTAAAGCAAGATAAAAACGCGTCTGTCACGGCTGTGACGGGCGCGTTTTTTATCCCCTGCACAGAATCGTTTGTCCCGGCTGTAAAACTGCGGGGTGTCTGCGCTTTGGAAAATTCAAAAACCTCATCATGCGCGAAAACGCAATGTATTATGCGAAAAATCACAATAGAATTGCGTGTAATGATGCGTTATCATCAAAACGAACAGAAATTTTTTATATTCTGGCGGGAATACAGGCTGATTTTACGAACCGTATTGCCGGAATCTTAAGAAGGAGGATTTTTTGTATGATGTATCAAAAAGCAGGACGGCTCACGGCGCTGCTGCTGGCTCTTTGTATGCTGGTCAGCATGTTTGCCGCTGTGCCCACCGTCTCTGCCGTGGTGGCGGAGGATAACGTGATTTTCAATCTGGATTTCTCGAATTATGAGGGGGGCACCGCGATCGTCGATACCGTTTCGGGTGTGACGCTGAAGGCCGACGGGCTGGAGGCCGGAACCTACATTGATCAAAACGGTCTGTCGAAGGCCGGTGCGATCTTCACCGGGAACAAGTCGACCAACGGAATCATGTGGACGTCGGACGTTCTCGACCCCATGACCGCCGCCAGCGAGGAGAATGGATTTTCCTATAACACCTGGATGGCGTTTACAAAAAAAGAGAATAACACAGAGTTTTTCGCCTTTTCCCGGAACTGCACTTCTGCCAATCGCAATCTTTTCATGACCAAGATTGACGGAAACACCTTAAACGGCAGCATTTGCTATGATCTGAACGACAACAGCCATAAGATCAGCCCCAAAGCGCAGAACAATAAGGTTTATACCAAAACGTGGTACATGATTACGGTGGTTTATAATCCGGTGGACAATTATCTGCGCTATTATCTGAACGGCGTGGACATTACCGGGGATACCCGGCCGACCATGCCCGCGTCGGTATACAGCCTTGCCAATAACGCGAAGGATAGCGCTACCGCCTATTACAGCATTGGCGGACGCGCGATTCAGAACGACGGGACAAGGCTTTGGGACGACCCGGTTTTCACCGGCTATATGGCGAACTTTACCATGTACAGTACCGCCCTGACGCAGGAGGAGATCACGGCGCTTTATACCGGTATCGAGACCGACGCCGACGCGGCCGCCGTGCTTCAGGAGCAGATCAACGCCCTGCCGGAGGCTTCTGCGGTCACGATTCTGGACGAGGCGCAGATTGAGGAGGCGCGCACCGCCTATGACGCGGCGACCGACGGTGTAAAGGAGCTTGTGGATATCACCCGCCTGACCGCGGCGGAGGCTGCGATTACCGCAATTTATGAAAACACGCCGATAGAGGCAATCCGGCTGATACAGAAAATTGACCAAACCTCCGCCGCCCGGATCGGCAGCTCCAAAACGGCGATAGAGGCCTGCCGCGCCGCTTACGACGCGCTGGACGCCGAGGCGCAGGGGGCGATCATCAATCTGGATAAGCTGGAGGCGCTGGAGGCCTCCATGAAGGAGATTACCGACGCGTACAAGGCGAGCATCGACGCCTGGGTTGCGGCGCACGCCAGCTATACCAAGGAGACGATATCCAGCCTCCCCTGGCTGCAGAGCAACCTGATCAGCGAGGCGGACATGGCCTCGACCGTGGCGGCGATGGGCGACGAGATCTACTACGAGTGGATGGAGAGGAATCTCTACATCGGCTTCAAGGGGACGGAGGCGCTGGACACCTATCAGACGCTGTATGTCGAGGCGGGCACTACGCCGAACGACAACCTTGGAAATCCGTGGGGACAGCAGGGACGGCAGGTTGCCTTTATTCAGGGCGTGTTCCCCGGCATCGCCTTCAGCAACAATTATTATATGCCGGTCAAAAACGACCGGAACGTACCCATGCTGAGCAACACCTTCACCTATAACGGAAGGGTGTATCAGCAGTTCTGGGGCGCTGCGGCCTCGTACGACGCCTCGGTCGAGATTGTGGACAAATCGACCGCGGTGGATTATAGAACCGAGAATATTTACCCCGGCAAGGGCGCGGCGAACGAGAACAGCTTCCGCTATGCCTTTGCAAAATACAATCAGGAGAACAAGTGGGTCGGAAAGGCACTCGGCCTGGTCGACGGGGACGCGGTCGCGATGGGCAACTATACCTATCAGATTGTGCGCAGTGACGCGGGCGCGAGCCTGCTGCTCAACACGGCCGAGCGGATGGAGGCCATTACGCTGGCCGCCGACGAGGCCGGTTACATGGATCAGCTGGCTGCCAACGCCGCCACGGTGATCACCGGCGCTTTGGCCGAGGCGTTCGCTGCGGCCGATGCCGAGAGCATCGCAAATGCCGGAGGGCTGGTTTCGATCTCGGACGAAGAGATTGTGTTTGAAAACGCCATTCTGACCACTGACGGCTTTGGCACAAATGCGGCCGACTATACCGCTGTGGACGCCGCACTGGAAAAGGCTGCGGCGCTAAAGGA
>UQRS01000057.1 GCA_900543525.1 uncultured Oscillospiraceae bacterium | reverse complement strand
CGAACCGCAAGATAGAGGAAGGCGACGGCCGCCGCCAGAACCGACGCGCCGCCAAAGCCGCCGGCCACACGACCGAGCAGAAGGTCGGCCGCCGACACATTCGGCAAATAGCCGGTTTTCAGCTCATAGAGCACCGACTCCCCCACCGGGAAGTCAGACGGGGTAAGAAAGGACTCCATCCCCCGCAGAGCGGAGGGAGTCGGAAAGGTGGTCATCACCGCCGGAGACAGCGCGAGGAAAAACAGCCAGGCAAAGGCGGCCGGACTGAAAAAGCAGCGCCGGCCGAAGAGGGCGAACAGCTCGGCCACGGCGGCCGCAACCACCGCTCCGAGCGCCGCCAGCCAGAGCGGAACACTAAGCGGACAAACAAAGGCGAAAACAATCCCCTCGGCCACCGGACGAAGCCGAAAGCGGGGCCTTCCCCGGACGGCCGAAAACAGCAGGGCGGCCAGCGCCCCTCCGGCGGCGGCAGAAAGCATCAGAAACACGCTGCGGAATCCGCAGAGCAGCACCGCCAGCGCCGCGGCCGGCAGCAGCGCGATCAGTCGATCCAGCTCCATCATTTCGGATGAAGCCGACCGTCGGAAGAAGGGGGCTTTTGGGTTATACATGAGCCGCCTCCTCTCTCAAAGCGGTCTGCGCCCGCTCCACCGTGCGGGCAAGCGGCAGCCGCGCCGGGCAAACATAGGTGCAGGCGCCGCAGCCGATACAGCCTTCGGCGCCATATCCGGCGGAAAAGCCGCCGCGCAAGGCCTCCTCCCACAAATAGAGGGGGTAGGCACCGGTTGGGCAGACCCTGCAGCACAAGCCGCAGCCGATGCAGTCGGTGGGAGTCGGCCTCTCCTCCGCTAAGAGGGAGACGGCCGCAGTCCCGGGGGTTACCGGCGTTTCGGGCGTACAGAGCCGCCCGCTCATCCCGCCGCCCAAGACCAGCTGTTTCCCGGCGGGGAGCGGATGGCCGAACAGCGCGCCGCAGGGGGTACCGACCGGCACCTCCCACACGGTGGGAGCAGCGCCCTCCGACACCGAGACAAAGCTGCTGACCGCCGGCTGCCCGTGTGCGACGGCGCGGAAAAGCTGCAGCAGCGCCACCGCGTCGAGCAGGAGAATGTCCGCGCCGAGCGCCTTTTTCAAAAACCAGCGCACCGGGTATCGGCGACCGGCAGAACAAACCTGCACATCGGGATACCGGCTCTTCAGCCGAGCCTTCAGGTAGGGGTTTCCGACCGCAAAGCTGTAGTCCGCTCCCACAGCGGCCGAAAGCCAGTCGGCGGCCGACGCAACCTCCCGAAAAAAGCGGTCAAGCACCAGCGTGGAGGAAAAGGCGTCCGGCCCGTCGTCGGCCGTACAAACCGCAAACCGCCCGAGCGCCGGCAGCCGTTCCAGCTGCGAAAAGAGCGGAAGGCCGCTGCATTTTTCCAAAATAGAGGCCTTTTGGGCAAAGGCCAGCAGCCCCTCCCAATCCGGGCGCTCGGCCGAGGCGTAAACCCGCTCCTCCGGCTGGTCGGAATCCGGAATCAGGTGCGCCAGAAGCTGCGTCTCCCCCGCGATTTCCCGCCGGACGAAGCCGGACACTCTGCCGGAAAAGGGAGCATAAACCGACAAGCGCGCCCCCTCTGCCAGAGGCGCGTACCGTTCGACATGCCTGCCGGCCGGAATCAGCAGACGCACCGCCTCTCCCGCAGGGGAGCAAAGGGGCACAAACAGCTCGTCCGGCCGGGGCCAGACCCGGATCTCTCTCCCCTCGGGGGAAAGGACCGGGAATTTTATCCCTTTTCCGGTAAATGAAAGCATCCTTTTATCTCCTATTGCATACAGCCCGTACGCGTAATATTATAATAGTATATAGCCTTGAACCCAAACTGCCCCGCACGGCTTCACCAACGACGCACATGAGGGAGGAATCAATTTGGACATTTATTTGGAGGATGGCGGCCGCCTGATGATCAACCTGAGCTACCGCGACCTGTCCGAGCTGGGATTTACATACCACACGCTGAGCTACAAAAGCGAGCGTTCGAGAGCCGCGATACAGTCTCTCCTCCGCGACGCGGCAAAGCGCACCGGCTTCGACTACTCGGGCGGACGCCTGATGATCGAGGCCTTTCCCGCGCCCGGCATGGGCTGCACCCTGCTTTTCACCAATCTGGAAGAAAAGGCACAGCAAAGCCGCCGTTTTCGGAGGAAGGAAACGCCGCCGCAGGTTTTTGAATTCCCTTCCGCGGAGGAGATGATGGCCGCCATGCGACTGGCCTTCACCGAACGGCTGCCGGAGGGGCGGCTCTACCGCCTCGGCAAACGGTACCGGCTGATCACGGCCGACGGCGGCAGGAAGGCGCAAGCCCTCCTCTCGGAATACGGCGCGTCCCTCGGCCGTTCCGACACAGTGTCGGCCTATACCGCCGAGCACGGCGATTTGATCAGCGGCGCAGCCGTAAGGCAGATCGGCGGCAGCATCGCCCGGCGGGAGGCAGCGCAGTAGCCCTTCATCCAATCACGCGCAGCCTTCTTTTTTAAAAAATCAGAAGGATTTCAGCATGCCGACCATGGCGCCCATATCCTCCGCCGAGAAGAGAAAGTTCCCGGCGACCAGCACGTCCGCGCCCGCATGCACGGCCAGCGGCGCTGTTTCGGCATTGACGCCGCCGTCCACCTCCAGCAAAAAGGAGAGGCCGCGGCGCGACCGCTCCTCCCGCAGGGCGGAAAGCTTCTCTAAAGCGGAGGGCATGAATTTCTGCCCGCCGAAGCCCGGCTCCACCGACATGACCAGCACCATGTCGCAAAGCTCCAGCAAATCGAACACGGCAGAGGCGGGGGTAGCCGGCTTGATGGTAATGCAGGATTTACAGCCGAGCGCGCGAATCTGCCGCAGCAGCGCCGCGCAGTCCGACCCGGCCTCATAATGAAATCCGAGCCAGTCGGCCACAGCCGCAAACTGCTCGACATAGCGGTGCGGCCGATCAATCATCAGATGCACGTCGAGCGGCAGGCGGGTATGCGCCCGGATCGACTGAATCACCGGCACACCGAAGGAAATATTCGGGACAAATATGCCGTCCATTACATCCAGATGCAGCATGTCCGCACCGGCAGCCTCCAGCCGCTCGATATCTCCGGCAAGCTCCAAAAAATCGGCAGTCAACACCGACGGTGAAATCAAAGTCATGGATACGCCTCTTTCCCCGGCCGACCGCAAAAATCGGCCAAATTAAAATCATATTCTAAAGAATATTGTAAAGGTATCGCTTCAAAAAGTCAACAGAAAAAGGCGGCTTTACCGCCCCTTCTCCCCCGAAAGTGCAGCGGCAAAGCAGTCTGCCTTTTTTGCAGCAGAAGTCTTCTTCCGTCCTGTACACCGGCCGTTATGGTGAGTCGGCGACCCTGCAGGTTTCGTGGCGGGAGGAAGGCACCCTCCTCATCGACGGTACGCCCTATGCCATAGGGGAAAAGCAAGGCTGACCGCCGCCTCGGGCAAAAGGAAAGCTTAAAAACCCGCGCGTTTCGCCTCTTTGAAACGCGCGGGTTTTGTTGCATCAAATTTCTCCGAACGGCTTTCGGGTAACACCTCTACTACCCTTCGGAGGGGAAACTTACTCTACCTTGGGCAGCTTCGCGGCATAGGAGGCAAGCTCCTCATCGGTCGGAATATAATCCCCCATCTGCCCCTCGTGGAATTTTTCATAAGCGACCATGTCGAAATATCCGGTACCGGTCAGGCCGAAAACGATGGTCTTTTTCTCGCCGGTCTCCTTGCACTTTTTCGCCTCATCAATCGCGACGCGGATGGCGTGCGAGCTTTCCGGTGCGGGGAGGATTCCCTCCACCCGGGCGAAATATTCCGCAGCCTCAAACACGTCGGTCTGCTTGACCGCAACCGCCTCCAGCATGCCGTCATGATAAAGCTGAGAGAGGACCGAGTTCATGCCGTGATACCGAAGGCCGCCCGCGTGGTTTGCGGAGGGGATGAAGTCGCTCCCCAGCGTATACATCTTTGCAAGCGGGCAAACCATCCCGGTGTCACAAAAATCATACACGTACACGCCGCGGGTCAGGCTGGGGCAGGAGGCCGGCTCAACCGCGATAAAGCGGTAGTGTGCCTCTCCCCTCAGCTCCTCTCCCATAAAGGGCGCGATCAGGCCGCCCAGGTTGGAGCCACCGCCGGCGCAGCCGATGATGATATCCGGCTTGATGCCGTATTTGTCGAGCGCCGCCTTGGTCTCCAGGCCGATCACCGACTGATGCAGCAGCACCTGATTCAGCACGCTTCCGAGCACATAGCGGTAGCCCTCGCTGGTGGTGGCCTTCTCCACCGCCTCGGAGATGGCACAGCCGAGGCTGCCGGTCGTTCCGGGATGCTCGGCGAGAATCTTACGCCCGATCTCGGTCTCGGTCGAGGGAGAGGGGGTTACCGACGCGCCATAGGTACGCATTACCTCGCGGCGGAAGGGCTTCTGCTCATACGAACACTTTACCATGAAAACCTTGCAGTCCAGGTCGAAGTAGGAGCAGGCCATGGACAGCGCGGTTCCCCACTGGCCGGCGCCCGTCTCGGTTGTGACGCCCTTCAGCCCCTGCTTCTTGGCATAGTAGGCCTGCGCGATGGCTGAATTGAGCTTATGGCTGCCGCTGGTGTTGTTGCCCTCAAATTTATAATAGATTTCGGCCGGCGTTCCCAGCTTTTTCTCGAGGCAATAGGCACGGATCAGCGGCGACGGGCGGAACATTTTATAAAAATCCGCGATTTCCTGAGGGATTGTAAAATAGGCCGTGTCGTTGTCCAGCTCCTGCTGGATCAGCTCGTCGCAGAACACCGGGGCCAGCTCCTCCGCCCGCATGGGCTGGTGCGTGGCAGGGTTCAGCAGCGGGGCGGGCTTGTTCTTCATATCCGCCCGCAGATTGTACCAGGCCGTGGGCATCTCCTTTTCATCCAGATAAATTTTGTAAGGGATTTTCTTCTCGGACATGTTGCAGTCTCCTTTCACATATTCGGGACAGAAAATAAAAAAATCCTGTCCCAGACGCATCATCTGCTGGGACAGGATCAAAATTCTCCTGCGGTGCCACCCGGCTTGACGTATCGCCACGGCCTTTTTCTAAAAAAGCTGCAGCAAAAACGCCCACTTTAACGCATACAAAAATATGCTGACCTTTGTTTACGGAGAGTCCCGCTCCGTCTCACATACTGAAACCCGCCTTATCGCTTTATAAAAACGGATTCTTTCCGCTCGCCCTCAGAAGTCCATTCACCGGCAGACCTTACGCCGCAATTTCACCCTCTGCGACTCTCTAAGGAAAGGTGGATGCCGACTACTTACCCTTCTTCAACGGTTTAAAGTATTTTAGCACAGCAAACGCGGTTTGTCAACGCCGTTTTGCACAAAAAGGAAAATCTGCGCAGCCGCAAGGCCTTTTATATAAAAATTTTAGAAAATTCAATTAAATTTATATTGAAATTCAAGCAAACTTGTGGTCAAATAAAAAAGAAACATAGGAAAAGAAGGGTCTGAAAAAACATGCGCAAAGAGACAAACGCCCCGGATATCCGCCGTCTCTCCGGACCGCTTCTGACGCCGGAGGCGGTAAAACCCAGCCGTCCGGATTTCAAGGTGGACGGAATCTTCAACTGCGGTGCAGTCAAGATCGGAGGAGAAACCCTCCTCCTCTGCCGGGTGGCTGAATCGGTCAGAACCGGAGAGGCCGGCGTCGTCGGCATTCCGCTGGCCGGCGGGAAGAGAGAGGGCCTTCGGATTGTGCGGCTGGTCAAGGCGGAGCGTCCCGAGCTGAATTTCAGCGACCCGCGCGGGGTTCGCTATTGCTCGGGCGGCACGGCCTACCTGACCTCTCTGTCCCACCTGCGGGTTGCCCGGTCGGCCGACGGCGAGCATTTTACAGTGGACGACCGCCCGACCGTCCTGCCCGAAGCCGCTTATGAAAGCTGGGGGATGGAGGATCCCCGCATCACCCAAATCGACGGCGTCTATTACATAAACTACACCGCCGTGAGTGAGACCGGCGCGGCCACCGCCCTGCTCAGCACGACCGATTTTGTCCATTTTGAGCGGCGGGGTCTGATCTTTCTGCCGGAGAACAAGGACGTCTCCATCTTCCCTGAGAAAATCGGGGGAAGATACCTCGCCTTCAGCCGGCCGTCGCCGGGCGGAATCGGCCGTCCCGGCATCTGGCTGTCGGAGTCAGACGACCTGCTCCACTGGGGGCGGCACCACCACTTCTACAGCGGGGAGGCCGGAGATTGGGAAGGCGGGAAGGTCGGCGGCGGCGCGCCGCCTATCCGAACCGGGCGCGGCTGGGTCAAAATTTACCACGCCGTCAGCGGGGAGGGGCGTTACTGCCTTGGCGCGATGCTGCTGGACACCGAAAATCCCGCCAAAATTCTGGCCAAATCGCCCTGCCCCCTGCTCCAGCCGGACGAGATCTATGAGCAGGAGGGGTTCTTTGGCAACGTGGTCTTCTCCTGCGGCTGTATTTTGGAGGACGGGGTTTTCCGCATCTACTACGGTGCGGCCGACGACAAGGTCTGCCGGGCGGACATAACGGCCGACGCGCTCTGGAGGCATCTCGGCCTGGACTGAAAACCCTCCGGCAAATGGAAAAGCCCCGAAGCTTCCGGCGGCTGCAATATAAAAAAAGCGGCGCCGGAGGACTCCTCATTTGCAGAGAAGCCCTCCGGCGCGCCGTCCGGGTAGTTGGTTGGCGGAGGGGGGGAATCCTCCCCCTTTTAAATTGTGCGGTCAAGCACGGTGACCTTTGTAATCACATCGCGCAGACGGTCAGAACCGACCATGTACTCCAGAGCATCATCTGCCGTTTCGCAGACCTTTTCAGTTTCCTCTTTATTTGCTTCATAAATGGTTATTTTATTATTTGTTCCATATCGAACAACACCATAATGAACGCCCTTCCACACGAACTCCACTTCGCCGCCCCAGCGCATACAATCTTTGAAGTCGCTGATGGATACAAAGCGGTTCTGTTCCGGCGTGTTTGCAGGGATGGTTGTATTGCTCATAAGATATATTCCTCCATATCCTTTAAATTCCGGCGCGCCGTCCGGGTAGTTGGTTGGGCCATGTACTTCCGGATGTTCTGTAGGATTATCCCACGTGATCATATGATCATGCGGATTGGTATGCGCTTTGGGCTTATTGTGATCTGCATAATGCCGTTCCATAGTCGCCCGTCCATCCTCGCCGATTTTGATCTCATACCGGTAGCCGTTCTTTTCCCCGGATTTGATCTCCCCCGGCTCGCCCAAAAAGCGCGCATCTTCCGGCTTGTTCGGATTGGGTCGCCATTTTCCGCCCTCGGCGCTGCCGCCGCCCTTGCCAACCGTATACGATCCAATCAGGTACGGTTTTATTGTATCACATTTTGCGGAATATGTCTCCCCTATTTTGTACGCATCCAAATCTTTTTTACTGAAATCAGAGGCAGCATTCATATACCGCCATGAGCTGCGGTCATAGTCCACATATACAATGTCGCCCTCCATCTCCGGAAAAGGGGTGTGATAGCAGATGATTTTCTTCGGTTCAACCCGCCGCAGCAACTCCTTATAGCCCGCCATGAACCACTCCTTTTGATCCTGCCGGTTGTCGTGCGCCGAGGCCATATAGGTGGAAACCGCCACAACACTTCCCTTTTCAATCCCATCGAAGCAAAAATCGAAGGTTGATTCATCTCCCCAGTTCACCGTGGGGACAACGCGCAGTCCTTTGGCCGCCCAGTAGGCGCCGCACCACCGGTTGCGGAACAGGTTATAAATCTGCATCACCGGCGCCATCTCCAGATACATGCTGAAATCCGGAGAGAGCACCGCCCGGTATCGGGACAGCTTCTCCAAATCGCTGTCCGGATTCTTCCACACCCGCTCAAAACGATAGTCATAGAGGAAAAAATGCACCATCCGGTCAAGGTGCGTCTGATCCTCCAGGTGGGTTTTGTCAAAGCCGATGAGAAGCAGATCATCAAAATCTCCCGCCTGCGCCCCGAATTTTGGAATCACGGGGATTTGCAGCTTTCCTTCTCCGGGAAACTGGTTGCGAAGCAGCGTCTGGCTGGTGCGATAGCGATAATTTTCTTCCGTCATAAAAGCCCTCCTTGAAGCATCCTGATTTTGAGAGGAAAATTTTCCCTCTACATGCAGGGTGTGAAAAGGAGAAAGGTTGCCTGTTTTCATGCAACGCCATACAAACCATAACCGACTAAAACGAGGTGACAATTGATGAAAGCAACCATGCGGGACATCGCAGAAAAGCTTGGAATCTCGATCAACGCCGTTTCGCTCGCCCTCAACAACAAGGCGGGGGTCAGCGACGAAATGCGGATGAAAATCCTCCGCACGGCCGACGCGATGGGCTACCTCAGCAAAAAGGAGAAGTACGCCCACACCTTCAGCAGCTCCAACCTCTGTGTGATGATGCAGCGCATCTACTCGACCGACATGAACTTCTACGGGAAGGTGCTCTACGCCCTGACCGAGGAGGCGCAGAAAAGCGGCTTCGACACCCTGATGAGCTTTTTCGACGACGAGCTGTTCGCCGTGCCCGGCGCGGTGGAGAACCACCGGGTCTCCGGCGTGATCGTGATCGGCAAAATCTCCGATCGGAATATCGAACGCCTGCAGGAGTATAACCTCCCGCTGGTGCTAGTCGACCACGCCTCCCTGCGCAATCGGGTGGACAGCATCCTCACCGACAACAAGCTGGGCGGTTTCGTCGCGACCAGCTACCTGGCCGACCGGGGCTTTCGAAGGATCGGGTATTTCGGCGACCTGGATTATTCCCTCAGCATCAAGGAGCGCTTCTTCGGCTTTCAGGAGGCGGTTCAGACCCGCGGCCTTGCAGAAGGCGAGGGGCTGAGCGCTTATGTAAAGCGGTATTCCATCACGCGGGATGTCGAGCGCTGGATTTTGAAAAACGACAACACCGGCATCATCGCCCACCTGAAGGCCGCCGGCGAGCTGCCCGAAGCCTTTGTCTGCTCCAATGACAAGGCGGCCATCGCCATGCTCATGTCTCTGCAGGCCATTGGCCGCCGGGTGCCGGAGGATGTCTCGATCATCGGGTTTGACAACATCGACATCTGCCGCAAGGTCAGTCCCAAAATCACCACCCTCAAGGTGGATAAGGAGGCCATGGGCCGCCGGGCGGTACAGCGGATCCGCTACCGTCTCTCTCACCGGGACGCTCCCCCGGAAAACGCCGTGCTGAGCGTCGAACTGATTGAGCGTCAATCGGTCGGGCAAAGCGGTCCCGATCAAAAGGAGGAAAGAATATGATCACGATAGATTCCGCAGCGGCGCTGCCCGATCTGCGCCTTGGCAAGGTAGAGATGGGGGGCGCGCCCGACTTTGACTGCGATTCCCTGCGGCATGACGGAGAAGATCAGTGGCGCTGGCACAGCTTTCCGGAGAGTCGGATGGTCTTAAACCCCGGCGACCGCCCGGCGGCCGACGCCGCCTTTACGCTGCGGATCGGGCTGCTGGTCGGCGGCATACGGGAGCGCGACCGACTGCTCGAGGCTATACTGCTGCGGGAGGGGACGGCGCTCGAGTCGTCGGACATCCGCACGGCCTGGTTTCCCTACAAGCTGACGGCCGAGGCCGCTTTTCCGAGCGCCGGCCTGTATATAGAGGATTTCCTCCCCGACAAAAGCACCCTGCTCCGCCGTCTGCAGCTGCACTGTGCGGTCGAGACGACTCTGCGCCTGCAGGGAGTTGGAAAAGCCCTCCCCTCCCCTGCCGGACTGCTGCTGGACGAAGGAGACTGTCGGTTTGCCGCCGCGGCCTGGCTGAACGGCGGCGGCGTCCGCCTCTCCCCCGCCGGAGACGGCTGGGAATCCGACCTTCCTCTGCCTGCGGGGGAAAGCGAGATCGTGGTTCGCTTCACCCTTTGCACAGGGCATGCACAGCCTCCTCTGGCAGAGTGCGCCCCCGAGGTTGATCGGACGTTGGCCGCGGCCAAAGCCTTCTGGGATCGGAAGCTGGGGAATATTCCCGCTCCCACCCACTTTGGAGTCGACCTGCTCCCCGATTCCAAAGGGGTCACGCCCGAAGCGCACCGGCGCGCCTTTTACGCCGCCTGGACCTTTTTATACCAGAATATTTTAGAGCCTACCCCGGAAACCGGCTATACCCATCATCAGGTCACTTTGGGCAAGGCCTCTCTCTGGCCCAACGGGTCGCCCGACGCCCCCAACAGCTGTGCCTGGGAGTCGATGTTCTGCATCGAGGAGCTTGCCATGCTTGAGCCTGCGCTGGCCTTTGACGCGGCCGCCGGCTTTTTGGAGGCGATCGGCGGCGACGGGCAGCTCAGCGGGGAATGCCTCCCCTCTCAAAAAGCGCACATGCTCTGGAACTGCTACTGCAATCTGCCGGATAAGGAGCGGCTGGCCGCGCTGTACGACCGGGTGCGCCGCTATCTCCTCTGGCGGGCGGAGAACCCTCGCTGGATTTTCTGCGACCATGATTATAAGGATGAGAAGGACCTCTCCTTTGTGACGCAGTGGTTTTGCGACGTCCGCTACGCCATGCAGATTTGCGCCGTCCTCGGCCGATGGGAGGACATCGCCCTCTGGCGGCGGCTTCGCCTTGAAATGGGGGAGAAGGCGCGCAGCTGGTTCTTTACGCCCGACGACGGCGACCCGGCGGACAAAATCTACAACTCCTGCTTTCCGGAGCAGGGCAGTCATTATTTCGCCGACCGGACGGAGGATGTGGAAAACTACATCTGCCCCGCCCTGTATGCCGACCTGCCGGACGACCTCTCTGACCGGATGATTGAGCATTTTCTCGCGCTGTATCGGCAGGATGCCGACCTCTCCGGCTTTGATTTTTACAAGTTCGGAGACGGCTGCAACGTGGCTTACGGCCTGTACGAGCGATCGCTGGAGGATCCCCGCCTCACCGGAAAGTGGGAGGTGTACACGGCCGCCGTCATCCGCAATGTCATCCTCTCGGGCGAATTTTCGGAGGAGTGCCGCCCGAACCTTTATCACCCGCAGGGAGTCACGCCCTCCTCCTTCGGCGCGAGCACGCTCATCGAGTTCACCTACATGCAAAACGGCGTGCGGATCGACCTCGGCCGACCCTCCCTCATCCACGACGGGGAGGGCTGCCTCGCCGATGCGGTTCTGCCCGAGCTGAAAATCAAAGCGACTGCGGGGCAGGCGCCCGTCCTGCCTCCCGTTGTGGAGGCGGAGCTGCCCTCCGGCCGGCGGATTCCGGTTTTCGTTCGCTGGCGGGAAGCCACCTTCTCCGCCGATGGGGGAGGGTACACCATCTCCGGCCGTCTGGCCGACAGCGGTTTGAAGATCCGGGCCGTCGTCACGCCGGATTGAAGCCATCCTGACGGCTGCTATGGGAGGAAGCCGGACGGCCGCGGGAGAGAGGCCGCCGGCTCCGGCTTTGCATCCACAATCATAAAAAATCCCGCCCACCCTTTTTCATCAAGGGGCGGACGGGATTTTCATTTTTCTGCGCAGCGATCAGGCGGCCGCGCAGTTTATCGATAGAACTCCTTTTTCAGCTTGCGGTAATACAGCCCGCAGACAAGGCAGGTCAGAATCAGCACAAGTCCCGAAAACACAAAAATCTGCAAAAGATAGTTCGCATAGGTGGTAAAGAGGCAATAGAGCGACTCCGTTCCGATCGAGACGCGGGAAACGACGCCGCTTGCCATCGCGATAAGCGGCAGCACAAGCAGAGCCAGTCCCGCGCCGCCAAGGCCGTAAATCAGAAAGCGCAGACTGACATGCCGGCGCAGATGCATCCGATACAGCCGGACGAACAAGATCACCGCCAGCAGCAGCCCGACGCCGGAGGCAATAAAGAGCGGCAGACGGAGAGAGGCGGCGTAATGCCCCAGGCTGTTTATATAGCTGACGGTCGAGTGCCGGGTATACAAATCGCCGCAAAGCTCCGAAACATACTGAAAATTCTCCTCATCAATCTCCATCCCCTGCTCGGTGGCATAGAGAGAGATGGCGTTATAGATCCGGCCGATAAAGGCAGAACTGTCCGGGGTAAACGCCGCGTCGGAATAAGCGGCGTCAATGGATTTTTCGATATTTTCGGCAATCTGATCCCGATCAAAGAGGTTGTTGATCTGTGCCGGATCAATGCCGATCGGCTCGGCAATATAATTCAGCTCGTCCGTCAACTCCTGCGCGTTGAGCTGCTGATAACCCGAGCGGGTCACCGCAAAGCGCATATACCTCGGGCTGCAAACCGTGACGGCCAGCAGCAGGCAGGCAATCGCCATAAAAAGCATCAACGCGATAAAAAAGGATAACAGATAATCGAGCACAGTTTTCAACTTGGATGGCTGTCCGGGCTTCAAAAAGCGCAGCCTCCTTCCTGCAAAGTCAGAAGTCAAACGGGCCTCAACCCCAGAGCCGGCGTTTCGGAAACGGCCGCACATGGGGCCATATAACACATTCCGATCGCGCGGTTGTGTGATCGTGTGGTTGTGTGATCGTGTGGTCACGCAGACTCCGCCGCCTATTCGTAAATATCCACAATCGGGCCGGAGGTGTAGGACGCCTTTACAAAAAAGCGCTGCTTGGAAAAACCGAGCATGTTGAAGGGGTAGCAGGTGTAGAGAACCAGATTCTCCTCCGTTGCGGCGGGGTCATAAACCTGCCGGTAATCGGCCGGATCCAGCACCTGAATATCCTCCACCGTGTAGGTGTAAAGCCCCCAGGTAGTGCTCACCGTGATGACGCTGCCGATCTGCACACTTTTCAGATCCATAAAATGCGTGGTTTTATGTGCCGCCATCAGGATAGAGCCGCCAAACCCCGGGTAAGAGCTTCCCAGATACTGCCCGGCGCTGTAGCGCAGGATGTCGTTGCTGTCGCCCAGTGCAACATCGCAGTTGACGTCGGTTCCCTCGATCGAGAGGTGGGCATACTTCTCCCCATATTTCGGCAGCGTAATGCCGCTGGCCTTGATATGCTCGGCGCCCGGTTTGGTCACCAGCCCGGTGAGATAGCTGTCCTCCGCCGCGGCGTCAAAGCGGGGAGAATCCTCCTGCAGGATCATGGAGGTGATGGCCTGCAGCGGGGCGATAACCGGATTCCCGACAATGTAGGCAATCAGATAAATAATCACAAGAAAAGCTATTGGCACCCCTAAGAATGCCAATAGCTCAGTTAATGATTTTCGTTTTCGTGATTGAGAAACCATGCGTTAAAACCCGAATTCCGTTCTAAACTATTTTGCAGAAACCTTGCGGGAAATGAGAAGGGTCGCACCCAGCGCGCAGATCACAGTCGCCGCAACCGCGACAGCCGCAGCGGCCGCGTCGGTATCGGTCTGCTTGATCGGATTTTCCGACTTCAGCGCGATCGTCCCGTAAAAATAGGTAACGCCGTTTTTGGTGATGGTGACCACATAGTCGTCGCTGACGGTCAGGGTGCAGTCGGCGATGGCGGCCGCCTCCGACGCCAGGGCGATAAACTTATTGCGGTCGGTCATGGAAATCTGCTCTCTCGTAGAGACCGGCAGCGTCTTGGCGATCGCCTTGGCCTCGTTGATTTTGGCCAGAATCTGCTCCGCCTTGGCCTCGTCGATCGAGTCGTCCGACAGCAGGAAATTGCGTGCCTGATCGATATAGTGATCCGGAATATGCACCGTAGTGATCGCGGTCGGAATCCCCTCGGTCAGAGCGTCCAGAATCTTCTGCTCGCTTGCGGAAAGGCCAGCCGCGCCAACAGAAAAGGCCATTGTCACAGCCAGAGCCGCCGCCACAAAAAATGCAACAATCTTTTTCATAAAGCTGTTTACCCCCATGTTTGCAATTGCATCAAAGCGCTTGAAATTTTTTCAGAAAACTGCAAAAAGGCAGTTTTTCTCCCTTTTACATATACGTATTATACACGGCGTTTTGCACCCTGTCAATAGAGAGATTTCACTTTCTTTGCAAATTTCGGACGCCGGATTCTGCAAGGGCGGCGCATACAAAAAAGACTGAATGCAGCCCTCTATCCGGTCGCCGCATCCGGCGCCGTCATCAGAAGCCGGTGCCGCCGGCCGCCCCAAAACTGCCTCCGTATCGTACATCTTCCGCCTATCTGCATATCCGTTTATCCGTCCGCCCGCTTTCGCTCAAAAGGCGGCGCTTTCGCAATTTTTATCCGAGAGGACGGCTTACCGACTTACCGATCGTCCTGCCGTCCCGCCGTCCTTCCGTGCGTCCCTGCCGCGCCTTTACTTAAAACCAAAAGCCGGAAGCCCAGCAAAAAGCGGGGTTCCGTCCCTTTTTAAATTATACCATTTTTCCAGAGCGGTGTCAACGCGGCGCCCTACATTTGCGCCACACGCTCGATGTCCTTTTTCAGCCGCTGGATAATGCGTTTCTCCAGCCGGGAGATGTAGCTCTGCGATATGCCGAGGCTCTCGGCCACCTCCTTCTGGGTGTA
>UQRS01000056.1 GCA_900543525.1 uncultured Oscillospiraceae bacterium | reverse complement strand
ATCCGGCGTACTCCATCCCGGAGCCGATACCTTCTTTATATTAAATATATATTTATGGTTACGTAAAACTTGCCCAAAAGCATTATGGTTATTATCCGGATCAAAATCCATTCGATAATAACTTGGCGTATTGCTATCAGCATAGTATCCCTCTACCACTATACAAGTAGCTTTATCTACCTGGTCTGCAGGTTCAGGCGACCAAGTTTCGGATAAATAAAGCCGGGCGGAAAAATTATTCCGCGGCATCCTCCGTATCCTTCTTCGCAGCCTTTTTGGCAGGAGCCTTCTTGGCCGCCGGCTTCTCTTCCCCGTCGGCCGCCTTCTTCGCGGTCGTCTTCTTGGCGGGAGCCTTCTTCGCCGCAGTCTTTTTGGCTGCCGGCTTCTTCTCAGTCTTCTCGGCCTTTTCAGTCTTTTCAGCTACCTCGGTCACGACGGCGGAATCCTTAACGATCGAGATCGCTTTGCCCACCGCGAGATCGGCGGCAACTTCCTTTTCCGGAATGGCCGCTTTGACCTGCTCGGCCTTCACACCGTAGCTCTCGGCCAGCTTGTCATACTCGGCCGCGATTTCCTCCTCGGTCGGGACGATCTTCTCCAGCTCCGCAATTTTCTCCAGCGCGAGGCGGATCTTAACCTGCCGCTCGGCCTGCGGACGGAAGTTCTGACGAAGATCCTCCACACTGCCGCCGGTGTACTGCATATAGGTCTGCAGGTTCATGCCCTGCGACTGCAATCTGTAGTCGAAATCGCGGAGGTTGTCATCCACCCGATGCTCATACATAACCTCCGGAATGTCGCCCTTGACCCCTTCGATCAGCTGATCAATCAGGGCGTTCTCCATATCGTCATCCGACTGCTTCTGCTTGCGCTCAAGCAGCTTGGCTTTATAGTCCTGCTTCAGCTCGTCCAGCGTGTCAAACTCGCTGACGTCCTTGGCAAACTCATCATCCACCGTCGGATACTCGCGCGTCTTGATCTCGTGCAGCTTGCACTTGAAAACGGCCGGCTTGCCCTTCAGCTCCTCGGCGTGATAATCCTCCGGGAAGGTGACGTTCACGTCAAAGGCGTCCTCGACATTGTGGCCGACAACCTGCTCCTCAAAGCCGGGGATAAACTGTCCCGCGCCGAGCGTCAGGGAGTAACCTTCGCCCTTGCCGCCGTCGAAAGCAACGCCGTCAACAAAGCCCTCAAAATCGATCACGGCGATGTCGCCATCCTGCGCCGCGCGATCCTCCACACTGATAAGGCGGGAGTTGCGCTCGGCCAGACGGTCAATCTCCGCCTGTACTTCCTCGTCGGAAACCGCCGGCGTAACCTTCTCAACCTTGAGGCCCTTGTACTCGCCGACCTCAATCACCGGCTTGGTCGTGATGGTCAGCTTATAGTCAGCTCCATCCTGCTTGCTGATCGAAACCAGATCAAAGTCGATCTTGTCCTCAATCATCTCCAGCCCGGCTTCAGCCACAGCCTCTTCCAGCGCGGTGGGATAGAGGAGATTGAGCGCGTCCTCGAAAAAGACTTCCTCCCCATAATACTGCTCAATCAGAGCCAGAGGCGCTTTTCCCTTACGGAAGCCGGGAACGTTCATCTTTTTCACGCCGCGCTTATAGGCCTTGCGGATCGCGTCACGGAAGGTTTCGCCGTCCAGCACAATCTCCAACTCATAACGGTTGGGCGCGACTTCTTTATAGCCTTTTAAACTCATTTCTATATTCCTCCAATTTGTTCAATCATGCCATAGTATTGTAGCACATCAATCCCGATTTTTAAAGCTTTTTTTGCATAAGTTTATATTTTTTTCATATTTGGCCGGAAAGCGCCTTTTTTCAGTCCACTAAAATAGGCATAAATCCCAGTTTATCGGCCGAAATCAGGCGCAGCTGCACCCCTTCGAACTCGCCCTCAAAGGCCTGCCGGATAGCCGCCCCGTGGATATGCCCGTAATATACCCGAGAGATGCCGTGCCTTTGCACGACGTCGAAAATCTCCCGGCAGACCTTCCCGCCACAGACCGGCGGGTAATGCAGAAAAGCCACCGGCTCCTTCCCGGTCGCCTTTGCCGCCGTGATCGAGGCGTCCAGCCGGCCGGCCTCCCGCAGGAGGACCTTGCGGTCGCCCGCGTCGGCGTCGTCGAAAAACCAGCCCCGCGTGCCGCAGACGGCCACCTCCCCCACGACGACGGCGCTGTTGTGGATAAAATCCAGATCGGTAAAACCGTTCTCCAAAAGGAAGCGGCGCATTTTGGCCATGGTGCACCACCAGAGATCGTGGTTGCCCTTGAGAATCAGCTTCTTCCCCGGAAGGGCGTGCAGAAAGGCAAAGTCGGGCAGCGCCTCCTCCAGCTTGAGCGCCCAGGAGATGTCGCCGGGCAGCACGATGGTGTCCCGGTCACAGACCAAATTTTTCCAGTTTTTTTCAAGCCGTTCGACATAATGATCCCAGCCGCTGAAAATATCCATAGGCTTATCGGCGCCGAGCGGCAAATGCAAATCTGCAATGGCGAAAAGTGAAATTGCAACCACCTCTTTCCACGGTATGAAGCGCGCATGCACGGGTAAAATAATGGGGAAAGCGACGCTCTGACCAATCAAAAAAATAACCGTGCCTCGCTTTCAAAAATACAAACTGAAAATAAAAGGAGAAAAAGCAAATGGAATACAACAAACAGTGCGGCTGCCAGCCCAGCAAGATCAATGGTATCAAATGTGAAGTCACCGACTGTGCGTTTCATGTTCCCGGCAACGTCTGTGAGGCCGGCGAGATCATCGTAGGCTGCCGCAAGCCGAATTGCCAGACCGACGCGGCTTGCACCACTTACAAAGCGAAGGAAATCCGCTAAACCCCCAAAATGCCCGGCTGAACCCAGCCGGGCATTTTTTGCGTGCTTTTCAAAAGCTTATTTAGATTTTTTCACCGGGCGGGAGGCAGCCGTTTTCGGCGCAGATTTTTTGGGAGAGGCTTTCTTCTCCGCCGGGGCCGCAATGCCGAGCGCCGACAGCACCGTCTGCTCCATGGTCGAGGCGGTGCAGCTTCCCGAAAAGCGCACCGGCTTTCCGGCCAGGGCGGCCAGCGGCGCAGGAATCGGCCAGCCGGTCTTTTCGCTCAGGACGCGGACGAGGTCGGCCTCCTCCCCCGAGACGACGTCGGGCGCAACGGCCGACAGCACCGCCTTTGAAAATTTGAAGGGGCTGGCGGTAGAGGCGATCACGGCCGGCTTGCGGTCGCCCGTCTCCTCCACATAGCGGTCATAAACCCCGACGGCAACCGCCGTGTGGGTGTCGCAGAGATAGCCCTTTTCAGCAAAGACGCGGGCGATAACCGCCTCGGTCTCCTCATCGTTCAGAGAGCCGGCGCAGAAGTTGTCATGGATGGCCGAAAGCAGCGGCGCGTCCACCGTGTACTCCCCGGTTTTGGAGAGCTCGGCCATATAGCCGGCGATTTTGGCGTCGTCCCTGCCGCTGAGGTGATAGAGCAGCCGCTCCAGATTGCTGGAGATCAGGATGTCCATCGAGGGCGAAATGGTCGTATAAAAATCCCGGTTGCGGCTGTAGTGTCCGGTTGTCAAAAACTCGGTCAAAACGTTGTTTCGGTTGGAGGCGCAGATCAGCTTGGCCACCGGCACGCCCATGCACTTGGCATAGAAGGCGGCGAGGATGTTGCCGAAATTGCCAGTCGGCACGACGACGTTGAAGCCCCAGGAAAGATCCTTCCCCTGCTTTCGCAAATCGCAGTATGCCGATACATAATAAACAATCTGCGGCACAAGGCGACCCCAGTTGATCGAGTTGGCGCTCGAAAAGGCCATGCCGTTTTTGGAAAGCTCGGCGGCCATTTTTTTATCCGTGAAGATTTTTTTCACGCCGGTCTGGGCGTCGTCGAAGTTGCCGCGAATCGCGGTGACAAAGACGTTCTTTCCCTCCTGCGTGGTCATCTGCAGCTTCTGCATCGGGCTGACCCCATCCTCCGGATAGAAAACCAGAATGCGGGTACCCGCAACATCGCGGAAGCCCTCCAGCGCGGCCTTGCCGGTGTCGCCCGACGTCGCGACGAGAATCACCGTCTCCTGTCCGCCGGCCGTCTTTTTCACCGCCGTCGTCAGCAGGTACGGCAGAATCTGGAGCGCCAGATCCTTAAAGGCGCATGTCGGCCCGTGCCACAGTTCAAGGATGTCGGCTTCCTCCGTATATTTCGCAAGCGGCGCCGGCTGATCCTTGTCAAAGCTGCCAATATAGGCGCCCTCGACGCAGGCCTCCAGCTCGGCCTCGGTATAATCGGTCAAAAATTTGGAAAGGACGACCTTGGCCCGGCCGACATAATCCATCTCCTCCATGGCGGAAAACTCGGCCTCGGTAAACATGGGCAAAGACTCCGGCACGAAGAGGCCGCCGTCGGCTGAAATTCCTCTGGCGATGGCCTCGGCCGATGTGACCGAAAGGGCAGTGTTTCTCGTACTGTTATAACGCATATTTTAAACCTCCCATAAGACCGCGCAAAGGCGGCCGTCTGAAACCTGAACCGTTTTTATTAGCATACCGCAATTTCAGGCGTTTGTCAAAACCTTCGCGTAAAAATTTGCGGCGTTTTCATAAAAGATTTTTTGGAGTATGGCAGCTTTCACACCACGCTGCCGCAAAGCGTCATAAAGTTTTGGCAGTTTTGCCAGCCGATCAAGCTCGGGATGCATTTTCGCCCCATCAAAATCGCTGCCGATGGCGAGCGCGTCCTCCAGCCCGAGGGAGAGGCCGTGCACAATCTGCTCATACAAGCGGTCGGCAGGATTCCCCTCCCCCAGAAAATCGGGATAAAAGCAGAGGCCGATTATCCCGCCCTTTTGCGAAAGCCCGACCGCCTGCCGATCGGTGAGGTTGCGGCAGTGGGGATGCAGCGCGTCAAAGCAGGCGTGGGTCGCAGCCGGATAGCGGCAGAGCGGCAGCGCCTCCCAAAACGAGCAACGGTTGAGGTGAGAGAGGTCGCAGACCATGCCGAGGGCGTTCAGCCGCCCGATCACCTCTCGACCGGAGGGCTTCAGCCCGCCATCCGGACAGTGCGCGCCATGCGCCAGCGCGTTCTCCCCGTTCCAGGTCAGCGTGAGGGTGCGCACTCCGTCGGCATACAGCCGGTCGAGGCGGGACAGCTCCCCCTCCAGCAGGCTGCCCCCCTCGACCGAGAGGAGGGCGCACCTTCCGACCTCCTGCACCCCGGCCGCTGCCGCCGGTTCTGCGTTTTCTACCACGCTCGCCAACGCTGCCGCTGCCGCTGCCGCCGGTTCTGCCGATTCTGTCAACATTGCCGACGCTGCCTCCCCCGCCGACTCTGCGTTTTCTGCCTTTCCGGCCTCCCCCGCCGGCGCGCGCAGCCGGTTCTCTGTAAAGAAGGCCTCCTGCACCTGCCGCGCCTGTGCCCCGCCGAGCAGCGGCAGGCCGCAGCCTGCAAACGCGGCGTGCGCTGCAGCCAGCAGCTTTTCATACAAAGCGAAGGGCGCGGCCTCCCCATCCGGAATCCAGAGGGCAAAGCACTGCACATACCGCGTAAAGCCCGCGGCCTGCGCCAGCGTGACGGCGGTTGTCCCGTCCCAAAGGCTGCCCCCGGTGCGGAGGATTTCAAAAACCGTGTCGCAGTGCAGATCAAAATAACGCATCGGCACCCCTCCTGTACATTCCCATCGTTAACTGATGGTGCCATCGGTTGACGATGGTAAAATATTTTGAAGAAGAAAAAACGCCGGCAGATACCGGCGTAAAAAAAGCGAAATCCACGGTCTTCCACAGGAGAGGCCGCCGCTCGTGAGAGAGGCCGCCGTTCGCGGCACGATTCAACCCCTCTGTTTTTTCGCAGTATATCCGGCCGCCCGCAAGGGAAGCAGCAAGCGACGCCGAAGGCAGGTTAAAGCAGCCCCTCGGTCGTGAAGGCGTTTTCGATATGCCGGATCTCGCAGCCGGAGAAATCTCCCACCCCGCGGGTAATCACCTCCACCACGTCGAACCGCGGCTGGAGGTCGGCCGGCCGCTTCCAGAGATAGTCGGAGGCCGCCAGAACAATCCGCTTTCGCTTGGTATAATCGACCGCCTCCGCCGGGGCGCCGAAGGAGCCGGCCGACCGGGTTTTGACCTCCACAAAAGCCAGAATGCCGTCCAGCCGCGCGACAATATCCAGCTCGCCGCCGCGGCAGTGATAATTCCGGCAGAGGATTTCGTACCCCTTCGCCTCCAGAGAAGCGGCGGCCGCCGCTTCTCCCCGGTCTCCGATTTCCTTTCTGGTCATCCGCTTTTCGCCTCTTTCTTTTTTGGGGGAGGCCGACGCAGGTTTCCCCCGGCCTTTGCGCCGCTGTTTTACCAATCCTCGCCCAGCAGCTTGCGCAAAAATTTTCGCCGATGGATCGGCGTCGGGCCATAGGCCAGAATCGCCTCGTTATGCTGCTTCGTACCGTAGCCCTTGTGCTTTGCAAAGCCGTACTCCGGATACTGACGGTCGTATTCCTCCATCAGCCGATCCCGGCTCACCTTGGCGAGGATAGAGGCCGCCGCAACCGACATGGATTTTGCGTCCCCCTTCACCACCGTCTCGCACGGGATGGAAAGGCGGTCGGGCTTCCGGTTGCCGTCGATCAGGGCAAAGTCGGCCGGAACCGCCAGCCCTTCGATCGCGCGCCGCATGGCGAGGAAGGTCGCCCCGAGGATGTTATAGGTTTCAATCTCCTCCACCGTGGCGAAGGCGACCGAGCAGGCGACGGCAGCCTCTTCAATCAGAGGGAAGAGGGCTTCCCGCTGCTTTTCACTCAGCTTTTTGGAATCGTTCAGGCCACTGATTGCACACCCATCCGGCAGGATTACCGCCGCCGCATAAACCGGACCGGCCAGAGGGCCGCGCCCCGCCTCATCCACGCCGCAGACGACGCTGTACCCGGCGGTCTTCCACTTTTCTTCATATGCAAAATCCGGCATACGTATACCTCTTTTCACTGATTTTGGATAATTTTAAAAAAAGCCGCCGGGCACTCCGACGGCTTTCAGATGGGAAAAGGCGGCGCGGGACAAAAAAGACCCGAAGCCCGCCGCAAGTCAGGTGTATCGGTCGCGCGGCCGTGCGCCTGCCGCCTTACAGCCGGCTTTTGCAAAGCGACGCCGGCAGACCCGGCGGCAGGCTTTGCAGCGCTGTCTCCGCACCCCTTTGCCGCGCGGCAAAGGGAGGCTCTGCGAAGGCAAACCTTCCGGCGCCGAAAAAGCCATGCAGTGCCAACGAACCGTGCGGCACTCCACCGCAAAAGCGCAGCGCAAGGCATTATATCTCTCGGTCTTCGTCCGCCGCGTCCTCCTGCGGCCACTCAAAGGTCAGGCGCCCCAGCTTGCCGCCGCGATACTCATCCAGCAGCATGGCGGCCGCGCGCTCGGTGTCCACCTCTCCCCCGCGGATACGCATGCCGCGGCGGCGGCCGATCTCCTCCAGCAAAGCGTAGGGAGGCTGTCCGGCCGGATCAACCTTGTACCGGTCGCGCAGCAAGGCGGGATAATCGGCCGCCAGTACCTCCAGCAGGCGGAGGGAGAGGGTCTCCACATCCACCACACGGTCGCGAATCGCACCGGTAAAGGCCAGCCGCTCCCCCACAAGGGGATCGTCAAATTTGGGCCAGAGTACGCCCGGTGTGTCGAGCAGTTCCAGCTCCTTATCAATCGTGAACCACTGGTTGCCCCGCGTAACGCCCGGCCGATCCTCCACCTTGGCGCGGCTGCCGCCCGCAATCCGGTTGATGAAGGAGGATTTTCCCACGTTCGGGATGCCGGCGATCATCACCCGCAGCGGCTTGCCGACCATCCCCCTTTCCCGGTATTTTTCCAGCCGGTCGGAGAGGGTGGATTTCACCGTCTCTTTAAACCTCGCGACGCCCTTGCCGCTTTTGCAGTCAACCGGCACGGCCGGAACGCCCTGCTTCGCGTAAGCGGCGACCCACTTTGCCGTCGCGGCCGGGTCGGCCATGTCGGCTTTATTGAGAAGGAGGATCAGCGGCTTGCCCTCGATCAGGTCGGGCAGCTCGGGATTCCGACTGGAGACCGGCACGCGGGCGTCGGTCATCTCCACCACGGCGTCAATCAGGGGGAGAACCACCTGAATCTGCCGGCGGGTTTTGGTCATATGACCGGGAAACCACTGAATATTCTGCATCTCCGCCATAAGGCGCCCTCCCTTTTTTCAAAATTTCATATAACGGCCGAACGGCCGAAGCCTTTTTTCCCTGCGAGGCTCAGTACAGCTTGTCGAACAGATCGCCGGAGGAAAAACGGTATTTTTTATCCCTCCAGATGCGGAAGAAGGCCTTGCCCAACACATACTTCTCATTGACCATGCCAATCTCCGACGAGCGGCTGTCGAGAGAGCCGTTGCGGTTATCCCCCATGACAAAGAGATACCCCTCCGGCACCTGAACCGGAAACTCAATATCATAATGCCGGTTGGTCGGCGTGTTGACATACGATTCCTCCAGCGCGACCCCGTCGACATAGACGGTGCCGCTCTCAAAATCAATGTCGACCGTCTGATTTCCGGTGGCGATTACCCGCTTGATGATCGGCTCGGTGTGCTTGGTGACCTCCATACTGTCGTCGTTGCGGTAGTTGCGGGAGATCACGACAATATCCCCGTAGGCCGGGGTGTAATGCACGTTGCTGATGATAACCTTATCCTTATCCTGAAGGGTCTGCAGCATGGAGGTTCCATCCACCCCCACCACGCGAAATACAAAGGTAAAGAGCAGCACAACCGTTACAATGGCGGCCACAATGGCGTCCAGCCATTCAAACACCTCGCGCGCGGGGCGGCGCGGCTCCTTTCCTTCCGGCAGAGAGGGCGTAGTCTCCTCCCCCTCCGGTGTGCAGTTTCCCATGGGACGATATTCCATAACACCGCCATCCTTTATACAGTAAAATAGCAAAAAGGGGACAGCCAGCTGTCCCCCTCTTCCCTTAAAAATCGTGATTTATCGAATTTCCTCTTTAACCTTGGCAGCCTTACCCACCCGGTCGCGGAGATAGTACAGCTTGCTTCTGCGGATGCGGCCGTGGCGAACCAGTTCAACCTTGGCAACGTTCGGGGAATGCACGGGGAATACACGCTCCACGCCGACGCCGTAAGAAAGGCGGCGAACCGTAAACGTCTCCGAAATGCCGCTGTTGTTGCGGGCAATCACGGTGCCCTCGAATACCTGGATTCTCTCCCGCTCGCCTTCGCGGATCTTGACGTGCACCTTGACGGTGTCACCGATCTCGATCACGGGTTTGTCCTCTTTAAGCTGATTTGCGGTCAACTGCTGCAATGCGTCCATTTCAAAAAATCCTCCTTCAATTTCAGACGTTCGTAACCCTCGTTCCATTTTGAAATCGCACCGGGCAGAGGACCGTCCGCTTCAATGTCGTATTACCGGCACTGAACCCGCCGAAAGGAACGGCGAATATCAAATGCTAAAATATAATAACACAAACACCGCAGCATTGCAAGCATTTTTATTTCAAATTCCATGAAAAATTTCACTCCGCCTCTCGTTCCCCGGTTTTGGAGGGGGGGCGGAGGCCTCCCGCCGCCGGGCGGGAAGGTGTGCGGCGTGCGATATGTGCGGTATATAGTATACCACCTCATCTCCGTTTTTGCAAGGCTGCGGTGGTTCTGCCGGCGCGGCCCGCAGCAGAAAACGAGGTGGAGGAAAACAGCCCTGTTGGCCGCACCGGTTCTATACACTCGGTTCTGCGCCCGACGCCTTGGCCGCGCGCCTCTTCGGACTGCGTGCGCACAGCAGGCCGGCTGCCAGCAGATACACCGCCGCAAACAGCACCCCTCCCCCGCCGCAGCAAATGAGCAGAAGCACGCCGCCCGCCGTCAGCAGCGCCAGCGTCACGGCCGACACAATCCCCGGAAGGCGGAAAAACCTCCCCTCGCACAAGGTCGAAAGAATGCTGCCGCCGTCCAGCCCCTCCGCCGGCAAAAGGTTGAAAAAGCCGAAGCTAAACTGCAAAACGGCAGCGTTTTGCAGCACCCCCTCTCCCCCCTGCCGCGAAAGGAGGCAGAGCAGCCCTCCGACCAGCAGATTAGCCATCGGCCCGGCGGCCGAGACGCAGATTTCCCTCCGGCGCGAAAGGCAACCGGTCGGCGCGACAATCTCCACCGCGCCGACCACCAGCCGCACGGCGCGAGGCCGCACGCCGCAGGCCGCCATCGCGATGAGGTGCGCCGCCTCATGCAAAAGGACGGTCACCACCGACAGGCTGGCCAGCCCGGTCCGATCCATCAGGAAAAAGAGGGTCAGCAGCGCAGTAAAGGGCAGGCTGACCAGAACCGGCACGCCGCAAATCTTGAATTTCACGAGTCCTCCAGCGCCGGGAGGAGATAGCGGGGATTGAGCGTCTGCCCGCCGACCGACACCTCAAAATGCAAATGCGGACCGGTCGAGCGGCCGGTGCTCCCCACCAGCCCGATCAGTCCGCCTCGCCGAACCGTCATGCCCTCCTTCACTTTGGCCGCACTCAGGTGCGCGTAAAGTGTGCTGACCTCCCCGGCGTGCTCCACCTGAATATAAATGCCGTAGCCGGCGTTTTCCCCGACCGCCGCCACCCTTCCGGCCAGCGCGGAATAGACCGGCTCTCCCGCCTCCGCCGCGAGGTCGAGGCCTGCATGCAGCGTGTAGATACCGGTAACCGGATTGACCCGGTAGCCGTACTCCGAGCTGACCTTGCCGGAAGTCGGCAGAAAAAAGGCGTTGGCCGAGGAAAGGGCGGCGTACTGATTTACCCGGTCGAAGCTGAACACCGCGTTTTTGAGGACGGCAGCCGAGGCGGAGGTCTGCACCGCCGCCCCCGCAGGCGCTTTTTCGGCCGCGCTTTCTCCGCCGCCCTCCGCACCCGCTCCGCCGCCTTCCGCGCCGGCATCCGAGGCGGCCGAACCCTCCGAGACGGCAGAGGCCTCTCCCCCGCTTTCGCCGTTTTCGGAAGAACCGCCCGCCTCCGTCGGGAGGGAGGACGGCGCGCCCGTACCCGGCACGGAGGAAACGTTGCCGTTCTCCGCCTTGGGAGAGAGGGCGGACAGCACCTCCGTCACGCTGGTGTCGTCCTCAAACATACGAATATAGCAGCTGCGGACCTCCTCATAAAAAGCGCCGCCGAAAAAGCGGATGCAGATCGCCGCCGTCGCCAGCAAAAAGCAGGCGGTAAATTGCAGCATCAGAATGCAAAGCTTGGGATCGCTTTTCTTTTTCTTCTTTTCCGGCGGTGTGTACAATTCTTCGAATTCTTCGTTCAATCCGCTCACCTCGCATCAGGTTTTCCGTATTTTCGGCGGCCTTCCGCCGGCGTTTTCTGATAAATACTATGCCGGCGTGTCCGATTTCATGCCGGGCAATATGCGAAACAGGCCTGCGCCGTTTTTGCCGCCGGGCAGGCAACTCTTCCCCGCGGCCGGAATAAACTGAAGAAAAGCGGCGTTTTGGAGGGCACGGCAAAATTTTTCTATAGCAATCGGCGACAAAATATGATAAAATCCTCTACGGTATATAAATTCTGCAAGCGGCAAAACGCCGGCGCGGCCGGCTGCAAAGGGGTAATTTACGAGAGAGGTGCTGTATGAAAACAACTCTGGAAACGGAAAAGATCACGCCGCAGGCAGCGGCCGCCTCCCCCGACGCGGGGGAGATACCCATGTCTTCCGACCCACTGGACGATACAAAGGTGATGGAGCCGATTTTGCCGGCTGATGACGCGCCGGTCAAAATCAAAAAGCGCCCCGCGCCGAAAATTTACGCCGTCACGCCCAACCGCCTTTTCTGGGTTTTTATGATCGGCTCCTTTGTCGGCGTCGTGATCGAGGTACTCTGGTGTCTGCTGGTCAACCACCGGTTTGAGAGTCGGCAGGGGCTGGTTTACGGCTGGTTCAACCTGGTTTACGGGCTGGGGGCGGTGGCCATCACACTCGGCCTGCAGTGGCTGGCCAAAAAACGGGATATCTGGATCTTTTTCGGCGGCACGGTGATCGGCGCCGCGTTCGAGTATTTATGCAGCTGGTTTCAGGAAATGGTTTTTGGCACGGTGTCCTGGCGGTATGACAACATGGCCTTCAACCTCAACGGCCGAATCAACCTGCTCTACTCCATGTTTTGGGGATTGCTGGCGCTGTTCTGGCTGCGGCTGCTCTATCCCCTGATCTGTCGGTTGATCGACCGCATTCCGCGGCGGCTGAACAGCGTCCTTGTCTGGATTCTGGCTATTTTTATGATTTTCAACTCTCTGGTATCGGCCGCAGCCGTCGCCCGCATGACCGCCCGGCGCAGCGGCCAGCCTCCGCACAGTCAGGTGGAGGTTTTCCTCGACCGGCAGTTCCCGGATGAACGGCTGCAGAAGATCTACCCCAACATGGTGTACACCGCACCCCCTTCTCCGGAGGAGGCGCCCGCTTCCGACGCGGATGCATAAAAAAGGGAGAGGGTTTTCCCGCAGCAAAGCGGCCGTCCGGGTGGGCGGCCGTTTTTAACGCGGCACAAATTTTTAACAAAACAACCACACTCCGGCAAAAACAGGCCGTTAAACTGAAAAATGGAAGGTACCGCCTTCTGCTCCCGAAAAAAACGTAACGAAAGGCTGAACGCATCATGGGTAAAGCAAGCAGATTAAAGCAGGAGAACAGCCGCCTCCGCCGCGCCGAGGAGGAGAATCAGCAGCTCTCTCACCAAAAGCGGCGGCAGAAGGGCCGGATCATCGCGCTCTGTGCCGGCATTCTCGCCGCCGTCATCCTGCTTTCCGGCGGGACGGCCGTCGGCCTGCATTATTATAAGGAAAGCGGCGCGGACCTCCGCCGCACCGAGGTTATGTCCAGCGAAAGCTTCTCGGTCAACGCAGCCATGATGACCTATTTTTTCAATGAAACCTATCAAAACTATGCAAGCAGCAACGCCGCCTACCTCTCCTACATGGGGCTGGACACCTCCGCCCCGCTGAAGGAGCAGACCTACTCCGACAACACGACCTGGTTCGATTATTTCATGGAGCAGACCCGCTCGCAGGTGCGGGAATACCTCCTCTTTGCCGAGGCGGCCAGCGCCGCCGGCATGCAGCTCACCGACGCGGATGAGGAGAATATCACAGCCAATATCGAGGCGCTGGATCTTTCCTCCTTCGGCGCGGGCGTGCAGGTGCAGGACGCCAGAAGCTGTCTGGAGCTGGCGGCTCTGGCCTACAAATACTACAGCAGCGAGTACAACGCTTTCAGCTGCACCGACGCGGAGATCGCCGATTACTACGCCGCCAACCGGACCGAGTTTTCCACCTACGACCTGCTGGACTATACCCTTTATTATGTGGACGAAAGCGAGGCGGAGGCGGGCGACGTCACCAAGGCTACGGTCGACGCCTATGTGGAGCGGCTGAAGGCATCTTCCTCCGCTTTGGAGTTTGAAAACATCCTGACCGAGTACCTCTCGAACGAGGAGGGGGCGGACAACGACACGATCGTGCGTGAGCTGTCCGGAATCCAGCTTTCCGGCACTTCCTACACGGCGGGAGACGCGGTCAGCGAGTGGGCTTATGAGGCGGGGCGCGCCGCCTGGGACACCTATGTGCTCGATGAGGGAGACGGCAGCGTGGAGGTCTGCAAGCTGGCGGCCGTCCCCTACCGGGATGAATCCTCGACCGTCGACGTCCGGCACATTCTGCTCTCCTTCAATGAATACGGCTCGGCCAGCGGCGCGAAGGAGGCGGCCGACCGGGTCTATGCCGAGTGGCAGGCCGGCGCGGCTACCGAGGCCTCCTTCGGCGAGCTGGCGGCTACCTACTCCGACGATACGGGTTCTTCTCAAAACGGCGGCCTGTATGAAGGGGTTTCCGAGGGGCAGACGGTCACCGCCTTCAACGACTGGTGCTTTGATAAGGCGAGGCAGCCGGGCGACACCGATATTGTGGAGACCGACTATGGCTATCACATCATGTATTTCGTTGGCGGCGGCACCGAAAAATGGGCGGCCGACGTGCGGGAGGCGCTCTGGACCGAGGAGTATGACCGCCTTTTGGAAACGCTCGGCCAGAGCCACAACATCGCCGTGCAGAGCGACAAGCTGAGCAGGGTGCGTGCGGTCACGATTGACACCGCCTCCTCGGCCGCCTCTGCCGCCTCGACTGCTTCAACTGCGGCGTAGGAGTCCCCCCTACTCCAACCCTTTCGGACGCAAAAACGCACAGCAGAAGGAAAATTCCTTCTGCTGTGCGTTTTTTAGTACGGTACAAAAAAGTCCGAACCCGGTTTATCCAACAGCGGCGATCCGGAGCTTCCGAAGAATCCCCGGCTTTGCAAAAAGGTCACAACTCAGCGGTCGCTGCCATCCTCCAGCACCTCGTTATTCTCACGGAAAAGCAGAGAAATGCACCAGACCGACGCCAGCGCAACCACCGTGTAAACAATCCGGCTGAGGATAGAGCCCTGGCCGCCGAACAGCCAGGCCACGATGTCGAACTGAAAAAGGCCGATGCTCCCCCAGTTCAGTCCGCCGATAATCGCAATAATCAAGCAGATTTTATCAAACATTTTTTCATCTCCTAAC
>UQRS01000055.1 GCA_900543525.1 uncultured Oscillospiraceae bacterium | reverse complement strand
ATGGGACGGTATTACGGTTATTACGGCTACAGCTATTTTTACAGCTGGGCCAATTTCGTCCTGCCGCGCCGTGGATAACCGCCGATTCTGAATTTTGTTCATGAAAACGGGGCTCACGCGGGTGGGCTCCGTTTTTTTATCGGAATGCCCGAAAGTCCCGCTCCCGGACGGAAAATGATAAAACCGAAGGAGAATGCATTATGATTATCGTACTGAAAAACACGGCAACCGAGGAGCAGGTCGCGGCCTTCGCCCGGCAGATGGAGGATGAAAACCGGGTGAAAGCCAGCATTTCCCGCGGCCGGCATTCGGTTGTGATCGGGCTGGAGGGGGATACCTCCGAAGTCGATATGGAGGCGATCGAGGCCAAAGATCTGGTTGAGTCGGTTACCCGGATTCAGGAGCCATATAAAAAGGCCAACCGCAAATTTCACCCGATGGACACCGTGATTGAGGTTGGCGACGCCAAAATCGGCAGCCGCCAGCTGACCGTCATTGCCGGCCCCTGCTCGGTCGAGACGCGGGAGCAGATCACCGAGGTTGCCCGCGCGGTCAAGGCCTCCGGCGCGCAGCTGCTGCGGGGCGGCGCCTTCAAGCCGCGTACCTCTCCCTATGCCTTTCAGGGGCTGGGGGCCGACGGCATCGACCTCCTCCGCCATGCGAGGGAGGCGACCGGCCTCCCCATCGTGAGTGAGATCATGTCGGCCGACCAGCTGCCTTTGTTTGAGGATGTGGACGTCATCCAGGTCGGCGCCCGGAATATGCAGAATTTTGCCCTGCTCAAGCTGCTTGGAAAAACCAACAAGCCCATCCTCCTCAAGCGGGGGCTTGCCAACACCATCGAGGAGCTGCTGATGAGCGCCGAATACATCATGGCGGCCGGAAACGACCGGGTAATCCTCTGCGAGCGGGGCATCCGCACCTTTGAGACCATGACCCGCAATACGCTGGACGTGTCGGCTGTGCCGCTGCTGAAGAAGGTTTCGCATCTGCCAGTGATTGTCGATCCCTCCCACGCGGCCGGAATCGCCTGGATGGTCGAGCCGCTGTCGATGGCCGGAATTGCGGCCGGCGCGGACGGCGTGATGGTGGAGGTGCACAACAATCCGGCGGCCGCCCTCTGTGACGGCGCGCAGTCGATCACGCCGGCGCAGTTTGACCTGCTGACCGGAAAAATTGCGGCGGTTGCCCCCGCCTTTGACAGGGAGTTTTCGGTATGCGGAAAATAAACACGATCTGCGTTGTCGGGCTGGGACTGATCGGCGGCTCGATCGCCCTGGCCGTGAAGGAGAAAACCGACTATCCCCTCCTTGGGATTGATCGGGAGGAGGCGGTCTGCCGCGCCGCGCTGGCCGCCGGAGCGGCAGATCGGGTCGGCGGGGCGGAGCTGCTTGAGCAGGCGGATCTTGTCATCCTCGCTCTGCCGCCCGACGCGGCCGTCTCCTTCCTGCGGGAGGAGGCCGGACGCATTCCGGCAGGAGCTGCGGTTACCGACGTCTGCGGCGTCAAGCGGCAGGTGGTCTCCGCTTGTGAGGAGATTTGCGGGCAGCACGGCCTGCATTTCCTCGGCGGGCATCCTATGGCCGGGAAAGAGGTCAGCGGCTTTGCCAACGCCGATTCGCATTTGTTCGAGGGGGCGAGCTATATCCTCACGCCGACCGAGCGGACGGCGCCGGAGCTTACCGCCTTTCTGATGACCTTTGCGGCCGAAATCGGCTGCCGGACGGCCGCGGTAACCTCGCCCGAGCATCATGACGAGATGATCGCCTATACCTCCCAGCTGCCGCATGTGCTGGCCGGCGCGTATGTGAAATCTCCAGCGGCGAAGGGGCACAGCGGCTATTCGGCCGGGTCGTTCCGGGATGTCTCCCGCGTGGCGACGGTGGATGAGCGGCTGTGGTCGGGGCTGTTTTTGCAAAACGGCGACAATCTCTGTCGGGAGCTGGACGGCCTCATTGACCGGCTGACGGCCTATAAAACGGCCATCGCCTCGGGGAATGAGGCGGCGCTGCGCGCCCTCATCCGGGAGGGGAGGGAGATCAAATCCGCCCTGCCCCGGTAAAGTTGGAAAAAAGTGACAAAGAATGCCTGACTTCTCCCTCGGAAAGTTGGGCATCTTTTTTGCCGATTTGCACTATACTTTTTGAAAATAACGATTATAATATTAGTCGGCATCGGCAATTTTCGGATTGTCGATTGAAGGGCCGTCCCGTCAATGTTAGAGAGGATGCAATCCAAAATAACGAACAACGGGTCGGCCGCTTTTTTTAAAATGGAATTTGGCATTGTACAGAATGGAGTTTGAGGAAAGCCGGCTTTGGCGCTGCCCGGCGCGGCGGCTTTACTCCGACTCCTCACAAAAACGGTCGTTTTGGAGGCCTTCGCCGGGCGGCGGGGCAGGGGGGAACGGTTATGTTTGAACTGCGATGGGTTTGGAAAAACCTGACCGGGAAGAAACCTTACTTTGTTGCGGGCATTTTCTTGTCCGTGCTGACCATGACCATGATGATTTTCATCCCGATGCTGTCGGCGGTTCTGGTCGACGATGTGATCCGCGGCGGCAGAACCGAGCTGCTTGTGCCGGTGCTGCTTGGCATGTGCGGGGTGCAGCTTCTGCGGACGGGGCTGCGGTATCTGATGGTTTATTGCCTGGAGATTGCGTCTCAGCACACCATTATGAAGCTGCGCAATCATATTTTTGATACCATCGTGCATCAGGAGCTGCATTTTTACGACCACAACCGGACGGGCGATATCATCACCCGCGTTACCGGTGACATGGAGTATGTCCGCCACGCTGTGGCCTGGATCTCCTACAGCTTTACCGACGCGCTGTCGCTGTTTTTGGCCACAGTGATCTATCTGGCGACGGTGCATATCGGCCTGACGCTGATGATGTTGGCGGTCATGCCGATTATCGCGATCATCTCGGTCGCTTATACCAAAAAAATCCGGCCGGTTTATGCCGAGCTGCGGGAGTGCCTCTCCCGCCTGAACACCGCCGCGCAGGAAAATATCGCCGGCAACCGGGTGGTCAAGGCCTTTGCCAGAGAGGATTATGAGATTGAGCGGTTCGACCGGTTCAGCAACGATTTTAGAGCCGCCAACCTCAAAGCGGCCTATCGCTGGCAGACGGTTGCCCCGGTGATTGAGTTTCTTTCCAACGCGCTGACCGTGATTATGGTGCTGTGCGGCGGCCTTTTCATCATCAACGGCAGCCTGACGCTGGGCGGCCTGACCGCCTTTTCGGGGCTGACGGCCAGCCTTGCCAACCCGATGAAGAGCTTTGGCACCATTTTGAACGATATGCAGCGGTTCTTTACCGCCGCCGACAAGGTGATTGAGATTTATTACTCCAAGCCGACCATTGCCAACCGCCACGACTGCGTGGTGAAGGAGGAACGGCTGGCGGGCAAGATCACCTTCCGGGACGTTTCCTTCTCCTACGATCGGGAGCCGGTGCTGAAGCATCTGGATTTCACCATCGAACCGGGGGAAACAATTGCCATCATGGGGCCGACCGGCTCGGGCAAGACCAGCCTGATCAACCTGATTCCGCGCTTTTACGATGTGCGGGAGGGGGCGGTGCTGGTCGACGACGTGGATGTGCGCATGATGCGGCTGGAGGATCTGCGCGGTGCCATCGGCCTCGCGACGCAGGATGTTTTCCTCTTCTCCGATACGATTGACGGCAACATCGCCTATGGCAACCCCGACCTGGCGGAGAGCAAGGTTTTCGCCTTTGCGCGCAAGGCGGCGGCCGCTGATTTCATTGCCGAGATGGAGGAGGGCTATGACACCATCGTCGGCGAACGCGGCGTCGGCCTTTCGGGCGGCCAGCGGCAGCGGATCGCACTGGCCCGTGCGCTGGCGGTTTCTCCGCCGATTCTGATCCTCGATGACACGACCAGCGCCGTGGATATGGAGACCGAGCATTACATACAGGAGAGTCTGCGCTCTCTCGACTTTACCTGCACCAAAATCATTGTGGCGCAGCGAATTTCCTCCGTACGGGACGCTGACCGCATTTTTATTATGCAAAACGGCGAACTGACCATCGGCACGCATGAAAGCCTCTCCAAAACCAACGCCTATTATCGGGAGATCTGCCGGCTGCAGAACGTCCCGATTCCCGAAACCGCGGAAGGGGGTGCGGACTGATGGCACGCAATAAATACGACATTGATGAAACGCTGGAAAAATCCTTTAATGTGTCTCACCTCAAGCGGAGTCTGGTCTATGCCAAGAAGCACAAGGCCAAGATGCTGCTGGCGCTGGTGCTGTCTCTTGCCGCCTCCTTCGTGGCGCTGATCGGCCCCAAGCTGATTCAGATGGCGGTTGACGGCCCGATTCCGGAGGGGAATGTCCGCGAGCTGGTACGGCTCTCTTTGATCCTGATCGCTACCATCGTCATCAGCCAAATTTTCAATACCCTGCGCAACGTCATCATGGTCGGTGTGGGGCAGAATATCGTCTATGACATACGGTCGGATCTTTTCCGCCATTTGCAGGAGCTGCCCTTTGCCTACTACGACTCGCGGCCGCAGGGCAAAATCCTCGTCCGGGTGGTGCAGTATGTCAACTCGGTTTCGGATATGCTTTCCAACGGCATTATCAATATGATTATCGAGGTTTTCAACATCCTTTTTATCGCGATCTTCATGTTCTCCCTTGACGCGCGGCTGGCGGCCATCATCGTGGCCGGACTTCCGGTGCTGACTCTGGTGATTTTTCTGATCAAGCCGGCACAGCGCCGTGCCTGGCAGGCGACCAACAACAAAATATCCAACATGTCGGCCTATATCTGCGAGAACATCGAGGGCGTAAAGATTACAGAGGCCTTCTGCCGCCAGGATGAGAACGAGAAGATTTACGCCCGGCTGAACAAGCTGGTCAACAAGGCCTGGATGAAGGCGATCTATATCTCCAACCTGGTGGGACTGTCGGTCGACAACATCTCCCAGTGGGTGTTGGCGATTATGTATATGGCCGGAATACTCTGGTTCGAGCCTGCCGCGTCGGTCGGTGTCATCATCGCGATGGGCACCTATGCCTCCCGCTTCTGGCAGCCGATCACGGCCATTGCCGGACTGTACAATCAGCTGATCAACACCATCTCCTACCTTGAGCGGATTTTTCAGACCATGGATGAGCCGGTGGACATCTGCGACGCGCCGAACGCCTACGCGCTGCCGGAGATTACCGGCGAGGTGGAGTTCCGCAACGTCAGCTTCGAATATGAACCGGGCGTCCGCGTACTGAAAAATGTCAGCTTCAAGGTGCGGCCGGGCGAGTCGGTCGCGCTGGTCGGCCCGACCGGTGCGGGAAAATCCACCATTGTCAATCTGATCAGCCGCTTTTACAACATCACGGAGGGGGAGGTGCTTCTCGACGGGCACAGCGTGTCGGAGGTCACCATCAAATCTCTCCGCAGTCAGATGGGCATCATGCTTCAGGATTCCTTCATCTTCTCCTCGACCATCGCGGACAACATCCGCTACGGTCGGTTGGACGCCACCCGGGCGGAGATTGAGGAGGCCGCGCGCCGGGTGCAGGCCGACGGTTTCATCCGCGAGATGGAGCGGGGCTATGATACGCCGGTGAACGAGCGGGGCGGCCGCCTCTCGGGCGGACAGAAGCAACTGATCGCCTTTGCGCGGACGCTGCTTTCCAACCCGAAAATCCTGGTGCTGGATGAGGCGACCTCCTCCATCGACGCCAAGACCGAGGCGCTGCTGCAGCAGGGTATCAACGAGCTGCTCAAAGGGCGCACCAGCTTCATCATTGCCCACCGTCTCTCTACCATACAGAGCTGCGACACCATCCTGTTCATCGACGGGGGAGAGATTGTCGAGAAGGGAAGTCATGCTGAGCTGATGGCCAAAAAGGGAAGATATTACGAGCTTTACACCTCGCAGTCGAGCGAGAGATAGCATCCGAAAAAATCTGCGGCAACCGTCCTTTCTGCCTTATGTGCAGAGGGGCGGTTGCCTTTTTTGTGAACGGGCGTGATGATAAAAATTGCACCACATGCCTCTTTTTTGGCAGGATTGATGTCTAATCCTTGCATAACCTTCCGGATGAATGCCTTTTTTGCGCGATGAATTGCGAAAAAATGAAAGGTGTGCTATAATTGAAATGAAAATATGGAATTCGGGGGATTTATATGCAAAAAATTACAGCAATTATACTCTGCCTTATTTTGCTGTGCGGCGCTGTGCCGTCGGCCGCGGAGGGAGGCCTGGTGCCCGTGGAGCAGTACACATTTGAATTTGAGGAAATGACGCAGGCGGCCGTGTATAAGGATCTGGAGGCTGCGCGGCGCACCGACTGGGGTCCGTCGGGCGAATGGCTGCAGATCACGGCGGGAAAAAGCGACGAGTTTGTTCCGCTGTTTATGGTGTTTGAGATCGAGGTGCCGCAGAGCGGAATTTACACCCTGACCTATTGTGCGCGGTATAATGAGACGGGTCGGATGGTGCAGTTTTCTTTCGGAGACACGCCGGGCGTCAGCGAGGATCACACCCTTTTGGACACCTCCGGTGATGTGATCGCGGGAAAGGTGGACGCCTCCAACTTCCGGCGGGCCGGAACATCGAATTATATGGAGACGGCCGAGGCCACCGCGAGCGGCGTGTATGGGGAGACGGCTTCCCGCTTTGCGCTGAAGGCCGGAAAGCAGTATCTTAAAATGCTGGTGACCGGGATGGGGGTCAAATCCACCAACAACGAGTGGCGTCTGACCGGCGACTATCTGCGGCTTGACCTCTGGGGCGAGCCGTACCCGGTGGAGATTTCGGCCGCCTCTGCCGACGGGCGCATGGGCACGGTCACGGGCGGCGGCTCTGTCCTCGCGGGGGAGACGGTCACCCTCCGCGCGGCGGAAAATCCGGGCTATCACTTTGTCAAATGGATTGAGGGGGATTTGGGGAACACCCTCTCCCTCGAACGGGAGTACACCTTTACCGCGACGGAAAATCTGGAGGCCTGTGCCGTTTTCAGCCCGTATATCTACCGGGTGAGCGAGCCGTATGTGCAAAAGAGCGGCAGCCGCGCCTTCGCCGTGCGGGAGGATACCGGTCTGCGCGGCAAATATGTGGATTTCTACGGCGAGGCGGAGGGCGACTCGATCACCTATACCTTTTCGGTGCCGGAGGAGGGGGAGTACGACCTCAGCTATCTTTATCGGATGCAGACCTCCGCGCCGCAGGTGCAGCATTACGTGAATGGGGAGGCGGTCGGCGTCCCGTTTGATCAGTATTATGCCGGGAAGCTGGGCTACTTCGGCCCGCACAGCGTCGGAAAGGTGCATCTTGCGGCGGGGGAGAACACCCTGCGGCTTGCGGCGGTCGGCAAGAACAGCGGGATCAGCGGGCGCGACGCGTCACTCTACACCATCTCGCTGGCGACCATCACGCTGACGCCGGTGACCGACCCGGAGCCGAAGCCGATCACCTCCCGCAAGATCAATGTGGCCTGCGTCGGCGACAGCATCACCAACGGCGGCGGTACGGGAAGCAGCGCGCTTTATTCCTACCCGGCGGTTTTGCAGCGTCTGTTGGGGGAGGAGAGCTATGAGGTCCGCAACTTCGGCGTGGGCGGCAGCTGCCTTCTGAAAAACGGCAGCTATCCCTACTGGACGACCGGCAGCTACGCCGAGAGTAAGGCCTGGGACGCGGACATTGTGCTTTTGATGCTTGGCACCAACGACTCGGCCACGGTTGCCGCGAACCGGGAGGCCTTTGTCACCCAGTACAGCGAATTGATCGAGATTTATCAAAACCTGCCGAGCCGGCCGAAGGTTTATGTTGCCACCTCGCCCTACTCCTCTTACCCGAATTTCAATATCACCAACACCTCGGTGCGGGACAACCTCGTCCCGCTGGAAAAACAGGTGGCGGGGGAAAAGGGCTGCGCGCTGATCGACATATACGCCGCGACCGAGGGGCGTTACAGCCTCTACAACGACGGGGTGCACCCGACAGAGGAAGGGTACGTCTATATGGCCGGGATATTTTATGAGGCGATCCGGGACTTCCTGCCCGAGGGGGTGACGGTGGTAAAGCCGGTTGTATCGGTGACGGCCGAGAGCGCGGACGCCCGGACGGGTGCGGTTCTTGGCGGCGGAAAATACTATGCCGGAGAAAAGGTGACCCTGACCGCGCAGCCGGCCGAAGGCTATGCTTTTGCCGGCTGGTACGCCGACGGCCGTTTGGTCGGCAGGGAGGCAGCTTACAGCTTTTTGGCCGAAGAGGACTGCGTACTGCAGGCTGAGTTTGTCCTGGCCGGCGATCTGAACGGGGATGGGAGCGTGACCGTCTCCGACGTGGTGGCGCTGCGGCAGATGATCGTGCGGGGAGAGGCCTCTGCAGTGCAGCGGGCGGCCGGCGATCTGGATGGAGACGGAGAGCTGACCGTTTCCGACGTGGTGGCGCTGCGCGGCAGAATTGTCAAAGGATAAGCCCTTTTCGGAATGCCGCACGATTTTTAAAGCCCGTCAGATTTTTTGGACGGAGGGGCTTGACAGCCGGTGGGATGTGTGCTAAAATTTTTAAAAAATAAAAAGGCTGTGACGAAGACGGTCAGGATTGCCCATTGTCAGAGAGCCGGTGGCTGCTGCGAACCGGTATTGGCCATTCCCATACGACCCATCCCTTCCGAGCCGGAAGTCCGAACACGAGGGTTAAAAAAGTTAGTAGGCGCTTCCCGTGCATGCTGCGTAAAGGCATAGGGGTTGCTTGACCCCGATGAGGGGCAGATGTTTGCATCTGCAATTTGAGTGGTACCGCGAGTGTCCTGAAAGATTTCGGACGCCCGTCTCAAAACAGGAGGTTTTGGGACGGGCGTCTTTTTCGCTTTCCCAAAGCCGGGCAACCGGCCAAATTGCAAGGCCGTTTTTCCAGCAAAACAGATCAGGAGATGAAGGGTTTATGTTGACATTGGACAAGGTTTTTGACGCGCAGGTGGCGCTCCGGCATATCATCCGGGAGACTGCGCTGGTGCGCTCCTACGGCATCGCGCCGGAATGCGAGCTTTACCTCAAGCCGGAGAATTTGCAGATTACCGGCTCGTTCAAGGTGCGGGGCTCGGCGTACAAAATTTCCACCCTGTCGGAGGAGGAAAAGCAGAAGGGCGTGATCGCCTGCTCGGCCGGAAACCACGCGCAGGGCGTGGCGCTGGCGGCGACCAAGAATGGGATTTCCTCCCTGATCTGCCTGCCGGACAGCGCGCCGATCTCCAAGGTGGAGGCTACAAAAGGCTATGGGGCGGAGGTCTGCCTTGTAGAGGGATGCTACGACGACGCCTATCAGAAGGCGCTCGAACTGAAGGAGAGCAAGGGCTATACCTTTGTGCATCCCTTTGATGATGAGAATGTAATCGCCGGACAGGGCACCATCGCGCTCGAAATTTTGAACGACCTCGACAATATCGACGCGCTGGTCGTGCCGGTGGGCGGCGGCGGCCTGATCTCGGGGGTTGCGTTTGCGGCCAAGCAGATCCGCCCCTCCCTGAAGGTTTACGGCGTGCAGGTTGCCGGCGCGCCCAGCATGTACAACTCCATAAAATCGGGCACGATCGAGTGCCTTGACTCGGTCGGGACGATTGCGGACGGCATTGCGGTCAAGCAGCCGGGCGAAAACACCTTCCGGTATGTGAGCGACTATGTGGATGACATTGCGCTGGTGACCGACGACGAGGTTTCTTCGGCGATTCTCTCCCTGATCGAAAATCAGAAGATGATTGCCGAGGGCGCCGGTGCGGCTTCGGTGGCTGCGGTGATGTTCCATAAATTCCCGTTGGAGGGCAAGCGGGTGGTCAGCATTGTTTCGGGCGGAAATATAGATGTGACCAGCCTCTCCCGCGTGATCGACCGCGGCCTGCTCAAGGCCGGGCGCTCCTCCAGCCTGCTGATCGAGCTGATCGACAAGCCCGGACAGCTCAAGGACATCTCGCGCATCATAGCCGACTGCGGCGGCAACGTGACCGGCGTGCATTACGAAAAGGGGCACACCGAAAGCGTAAACGGCTGCTTCCTCCGGATCGAGATGGAGACCCGGAACTACGAGCATGTGCAGCAGATTACCAAGACGCTGCGTGACGAAGGATTTAAAATCGTTTGAGAAAGGATGGTATGCATCATGAATAAGGTACAAACAGAGAAGGCGCCGGCGGCGATCGGCCCGTACTCGCAGGCGGTGGAGGCCGGCGGACTGATTTTCACCTCCGGGCAGATTGCGCTCGACCCCGCCTCCGGAGAGGTTGTGGGCAGCACGATTGAGGAGCAGACTCACCGGGTCTGCCAGAATCTTTCAGCTGTGCTGACAGCGGCGGGAGGCTCTCTTCAGACGGCGGTGAAAACGGTCTGCTTTTTGCAGAATATGGAGGATTTTGCCTCCTTCAACCGGGTGTACGCCGAATATTTCACCGAAAAACCGGCGCGCTCCTGCGTGGCGGTAAAATCTCTGCCGAAAAATGTGCTGGTTGAAGTGGAGGTCGTGGCGGAGAAAGCCTGAGCACGGCCGAAAATTCGTTGAACATGTATCTTTGGACTGCATTTGGAACACACTATTTACCGGAGGTGAGACAAATGAGTCCAAAGGAATTGCTGTATATCGAAGACGCTCTGGGACATGAGAAATTTTTGAAAACGCAGTGTCAGTCCGCCGCTTCCGACCTGCAGGACGGCGAACTGAAAAACTATGTGACGCAGCTGGCGTCCAAGCATGAGGAGCTGTTTAAACAGTTCTATAATCTTGTTTGAAAGTACACTGCATGAAATCAGAAATAATTGAAGGGAGCGTAAAGTTCGATATGGATGACAAGTGTTTGATGGAGAGTATTCTGATGTCCACCAAGGGTGTTTGCGATTTGTATATGCACGGGACGATTGAATCCGGTACGACCAATGTGCATACAGCGTTTGATAAGGCGCTGCGCGACAGCCTGACGATTCAGGATGAGATTTACAAGCATATGGCCGCCAAGGGCTGGTACCCGACCGAGCAGGCCGACCAGCAGAAAATCAATCAGGTCAAGCAGAAGTTCGCCGCGCAGGGCTAAGCCGCGGGAATAAGACGCTTGAAGCTTTAAAAAACCGACCCGGAGGGCAGCGGCCTTCCGGGTCGGTTTTTGGCTTTTGAAGCGGCGGTGCTTTCGGATTTGGCTATTCAACCGATTTCAGCGATTCGATCATGTCGATTTTCTTCATCGAGCGATGCATGATCAGGCTGACGATGATCGAGAAAAGAATGGTGATGACAAAAGCCAGCAGAAAGCTAAGCGGCTTTGTGTGCCGCCCGAACATAAGCTTGTCAATCTCGGCCGTGCGGACGACAAAGGCGGTCAGCGCTCTGCCGAGGATCAGCCCCATCCCCGCGCCAAGCAGGGTGAGCACGATATTCTCCCGAAAGATGTACATGCTGACCTCTTTGTCGTAAAAGCCCAGCACCTTGAGGGTGGCCAGCTCCCGCTTGCGTTCGGTGATGTTGATATTGGTCAGGTTGAAAAGCACGACAAAGGCCAGCGCACCGGCCGAAAGGATCAGCACAATCACCACAAAATCAAGCACCTGCAGCATCGAGTCAAAGGTATCCCTGCTGCTTGCCAGGGCGGAGAATTGCAGAACCTCCCCGCAGCCGAGCAGCGCGGTTGATAAGGCACTCTCGTCCACACCCTCGCCGTAGCGGAGGAAGAGGAGAGAATATTCCGGCTCAGTACCCATGGCCGCGACATACTGCTCCGGCGTCATATAGATGTAGTGGGCGACATAATTTTCGGCGAGGCCGCCGATCGGGAAGGAGACCGGCTTTCCCGAACCGCTTTGCAGGGTGATGCTGTCCCCGACCGAGAGGCCGAGCATTCGGCCCAGCTTTTCGGTAATGATTACGCTGTTCCTGTCGAGGGTGTAGCTCTCCTGCCCGGTGCGGGGAGAAAGATGGACAAACCCGGTAAACCGGTCGGGGTCGGAGGGGACGGTCACCGTGGCATCGCAGCTGCCGTCATCTCCCGACGCGGTGTAGTTCTTCTGCATAACCGGCAGAATTTCCACATCCGGCGCCGCCGCCTCTGCTGCGGAGGTGATCTTTGCAAGCGCGGCGTCGGAGGGCTGCCCGTCGGTTGCCGCGATGGCGCTGTAACGCCAAATCTCCGTATATTGCAGATCCACAATGTCGGAGATCGAATCCTTCACGCCGAAGCCGGTCAGGGTCAGCGCGGTGCATCCGGCAATGCCGATCAGGGTCATCAGCATCCGCTTTTTATAGCGGAAGATATTCCGGGCAGAAACCTTTCGGCTGAAATTCAGCCGTTTCCACAGCGGCGTGATCCGTTCGAGCAGAACCCGCTTTCCGTTTTGCGGAGATTTTGGCCGCATCAGCTTGGCCGGCATTTTGGAAAGCTCATTCCTGCAGGTGAGAAAAACGGTCAGCGCAACGCAGAGCAGAGAGAGTCCGGTCGCCCAAACCGCCATGTCCCAGCGGAAGGGGGTAAGGATGAAGGGCGTGTTGTAGAGGATGGTATAGGCGTGGATAATCACGTTCGGGAAAAGCTGGAACCCGATCAGCAGCCCGACCACCGCGCCGAGCAGGGTGGCCAACAGGGCATAGAGCATGAACTTTGCCATGATATATCCGCCGGTATAGCCGAGCGCCTTGAGTGTGCCGATCCAGCCGCGCTGCTCATCCACCATGCGCGTCATGGTGGTCAGGCAGACCAGCGCCGCCACCAGCAGGAAAAAGACCGGGAAGATTTTTGCAATATTGCCGATCCGCTCGGCGTTCATGCCGTACTCGGCGTAGCCGGGGGTATCCTCCCTTGTGAAAATGTACCATTCGGGCGGGGAGAGGGCGGCAACCTCCTCCTTTGCGTCGGCAATTTCCCGCCGGGCGTCGTCCAGCCTGGCTCTGGCCTCCGGCTCGTTTTGGCTATACTCGGCCAGAGAGGCGGCGTAGTCTGCCGACCCGCTTCTGTACTCCGCCATCCCCGCGGTATAGGCTGCCTTCGCCTCGTTCAGCTTTTTGCGGCCGGCCTCCAGCTCGGATTTTCCCGAGGCCTCCTGCCGGTCGAGTTCATCCTCGGCCGCGTCAAGCTGCGCCGCGCCGGAGGCCAGCGCCTGCCGCCCTGCCTCCAACTCGGCGGCGGTATCGTCGAGGGCGGCCTTGCTCTGCTCGAGCTGGAGGCGGTTTTGCTCATATTCGGCCGCGGCGGCGCGGTAAAGCTCGCTATCCTCTCCATACGCGGCCGAAAGCTGGCGGAGCTGCTCGGCGGCCTCCTCCAAAGCGGCGGCCGCCTGCGTATACGCAGCCAGTCCGGCGTCATACGCCGTCTTCCCGGAAGTATAGGCCGCCTGCTGTGCGGCAAGCTCCTCCCGCTTTTGAGAGAGTGCCTCTCCGGCGACGGAAATCCGGCTTTTCAGCAGCGTCTCGTTTTCGGCCAGCGCGGCCTCTCCGTCGGAGATTTCCCGCTCGGCGGCTGAAAGCTCCTGTCTTGCTGCCGAAAGCTTCCCGGCCGCTTCGTCCAGCTGCCTTTTCCCGTCGGAAAGCGCGTTTTCTCCATCCTTGATCTGCTGCTCTCCGTCGGCAATCTGCTGATTGGCCTCGCTGATGAGGGTGTCGTACCGCGTCGCCTTCCGGCTATCGGCAAGGGCGGTCACAGCCTCCTTCCCGGCGGCAACCGCGTCGGCGTAAGCCTCGGAGTAGGCGGCGGCCGCGGCTGCCTCGTCAAACCGGAGGTAGATCTCGGTATAGACCTCGCTGTCAAAATTTGCAGTTGGGAGGTAAATGGCGGTGTCGATCGAGCCGTCTCCGACCGTTGTGCTGCCAAATTCCGAGGCCGAGATGTACATCGGACTCAGAAATTTTCCAACAATTCTGTAGGCGGTTCGGGAGAGCTGATCGGCCCCGTCGCCGGTCAGGGTGACGGTATCCCCGACGTTCAGGTGAGACCGGAAGCCGGAGCTTTCGATGATGCACTCGTCCTCCGCCTCGGGTAGGCGGCCTTCGGTGATCAGGACGCGGTTGACGCCGTCGTTGCCGTCATAGGCATACACCCTGGCGACCGCGTCGCTGCCGTTCGACCGGATCTCCAAATCGGTGAAATATCCGGGATAGACGCTGACCCCCTCAAGCTGCTGCAGCGCCTCGACATCCTGCGTATCAAACCCCAGGGTAGAGACCAGCCGCAGGTCAAAGAGGTTGTAGTCGGCGTAAAAGCGATTGGACGACTCGTTCATATCCGGCTCGGTCGCCTTGATTCCGGCGAAAAAGCCGACGCCGATGGCTATGATGGTGAATATGGAGAGAAACCGGCCGAGGTTTTGCCGAATCTCCCGCAGGACGCTGGAAAAAATAGAAACCTTCATGAAATCACCACTCAATCTCGGCAATCGGGGTGGGATGCTCGTTGCAAATGACCTCCCGCACCTTGCTGCTCTTCATCCGGATCACCTTGTCGCCCATCGGCGCGATGGCCGAGTTGTGGGTGACCAGAATGACGGTCATATTCTCATTTTTACAGGTATCGGACAAAAGCTGCAGAATCATTTTGCCGGTGTTGTAGTCGAGCGCGCCGGTCGGCTCGTCGCAGAGGAGAAGCTTCGGCCGCTTGGCCAGCGCGCGGGCAATGGCGACCCGCTGCTGCTCTCCGCCCGACAGCCCAGCCGGAAAATTGTTCATCCGTTCCCCCAGACCGACCTTGCGGAGAATCTCCTCCGGCGGGACGGAATCGCGGGAGATTTGGGTCGCAAGCTCGACATTC
>UQRS01000054.1 GCA_900543525.1 uncultured Oscillospiraceae bacterium | reverse complement strand
CCATCAGCATGGGCCGGGGTTAGACTCCCGTGGAGCTGTGCCAGCAGCCGTCCGTTTTGCCTCTTTCATTGCTATCTTTATGCTTTATGAAAGGGGATTTTATCATGCAAGATAAAGCTACAAATCCCGGCAAGACCAGCAGGCCAGAGAAAAATCCTCTGGATGCAAAAACGACCTATCACATTGGCAATCGGTCGTTCGTTGTTGAGCCGGTTTTCAAAGAAGAAAGCCCGGATACCCTGGGCAGCGTTCTCCTTCGCCTGATGAAGTCCGAGAGTGAAAAGCTGTAAATAGCTTTCAAACCCGGCTGACAGAGGCAGCAAATGGCGGTATAATGTGTTCGTACAAGTATATTTGCTATTCGACTGCCTTGACGGAAGGAGGACTTATGAAACAGTCGAATAACAAAAAATCCCGTGACGTGACCGCCTTTCTCTATGAAAGGCTTTCCCGTGACGATAATCTTGAAGGCGAAAGCTACAGCATCGGCAATCAAAAGAAACTGCTTGCCAAAGTCGCAAAGGAAAAGGGTTACACAAATCTGGTTCATTTTCTGGATGACGGCATTTCCGGCGTGACGATGGATCGCCCTGGTTTTGTAGAAATGATCTGCCAGTTGGAACAGGGAAAAGCCGCCGCCGTCTTTGTCAAAGACCTTTCCCGCCTGGGGCGAAACTACATTGAGGTCGGACGGCTGACGGAAGAATTTTTCCCGGACCATGATATTCGCCTGGTGGCCGTTTCGGATAACATCGACACGGCGGAGGGCGAAAATGAGCTTGCCCCGATCCGCAACCTGTTCAACGAGTGGTATGCCCGCGATATCAGCAAAAAGCGGCGCATCAGCAATAAGATCAAGGGCAATGCCGGTGAGCCGATGGGCCAGCCTCCCTATGGTTACATCAAGGACCCGAATGATCCGAAGCATTGGATCGTGGATGACGAGGCAGCCCAGGTTGTGCGCCGCGTTTACAGCATGACTTTGGAGGGGTTCGGAACAGAGCAGATTGCCGCCCAGCTTGAAAAGGACGATGTCCTGACCCCGCGGGCCTACTGGCTCACGAAGGGCATCAAACGCCCCGGCAAGGGCAAACAGCAGCCTCCTACCAAGTGGAACAGCTCCACAATAACCAAAATTCTCTCCCTGCAGGAATACTGTGGTGACATTCTCAATTTCAAAACTTATTCCAAATCCTACAAGAATAAGAAGCGAATCGACAATGACCGTGAGAATTGGGTGGTGTTCCAGGACGTCCATGAGGCGATCATCGAGCGTGCTGTGTATGAGCAGGTGCAGCAGAAGCGGGGCAAAATCCGTAAGCGCCGCACCAACAATGGAGAACACAATATGTTTTCCGGCCTGTTGGTCTGCGCCGATTGCGGCAGCAACCTTCACTTTCACTTCAATCAGGGCAATCCGGAGATCAAGTATTTCAACTGCTCCAACTACAAGGGCAATCGCGGCACCTGCACCTCTACCCATTATGTCCGTGTGGACTTCCTGGAGGAAGTGGTGCTGGGAGAGATACGGCGCTTAACGAAATTTGCCAGTCTCTATGAGGACGAATTTGTAAAAGCGGTGATCGGTCATTCCCAGCAGGCGGAACAGACAGACCGCAAGCTGAAGGAAAAAGAGCTGCAAACGCTCCTTGCCCGTGATGAAGAAGTGGACGGTCTTTTTGAACGCATCTACGAGGACAATGTTTCCGGCAAGCTCTCCGATGACCGCTTCGCAAAAATGTCCCGGCGGTATGAGGACGAGCAAAAGGAGCTGGCGGAGAAAATAAAAAAGCTCCGCTCCGAGATAGAGAAGCAGAGCAGCCGTTCCATGACAACGGATATGTTTATCGGTCTTGTCCGCAAGTACACCAGAGCGAGAAAACTGACGCCCCGGATGCTGAACGAACTGATTGAGAAGATTGAAGTGTTCAATGCTGAGAAGATCGACGGCGTATGGGAGCAGCGGCTTCGCATCCACTATAACTGCGTCGGAACGATCGAGATTCCAACGGTGCTGCCCCTGCCGATCCCGGAAGTGTCCGTAAATACAAGAAAAGGCGTAGTCGTCAACTACGCCCCCTGTGAACTCGCTGTATAAAAAGCGAGTGTTCTTACAGCCTTTCAAATGCTGTAAGAACACTCGCCATGGCTGGGGTGGCAGGATTCGAACCTACGAATGCAGCAGTCAAAGTGCTGTGTCTTACCGCTTGACGACACCCCAATATACAAAATGCCACAGTGGAACACTGCGGCATTCAGGTTTGTTGTGGGGTGGATAAACGGATTCGAACCGTCGGCCTCCAGGGCCACAACCTGGCGCTCTAACCAACTGAGCTATATCCACCATTTCCGCCACTTGCAGTAGCAAAAAACATTATACCACAGCGCGGCGTTTTGTCAATACTTTTCTTTGCGTAATATCACAATTTATTTTTTTTGCGGCTTTCCAGAAGGAGAGAGCCCTCCTCTTTCGCGCAGACGATGAGGGTCACGCACATAAAGGCCATCGCCAACCCGAGCGGGAGAGAGAGGCCGGCCGCTGCGTTCGGCCGCCCGGTGGAGAGCAGCACCTCCCTCGCCAAAGGGAAAAGAGGGAGCAGCAGCCGCGCAAACAGGGCGGACAGCGCGCCGTGCGTCAGTCGGGAAAGGAGGAATATCCCTCTGGAAAACGGGACCGTCCGGACGAGGCAGAGTACCTGACAAATGACCGAGAGGCCGCCGAAGCCCAGCCCTGCGGCGATCATCGGCAGAGCCTCGCGGCGGCTGGCCAGCGCGCCGACCGTGACCTCCAGAACCTGCGCCAGGATGGGGGAGAGCCTCTTTGACAGCGGCAGACAGCCGAGCAGGGAGACCAGGGTTGAAAAAAACACCACAAAGCCGCTGATGCCGAGCATCTGGGTCGCGGCGGCGGAAACCGATCCGACAAAGGCGGATGAAAAGTCTTCGCTTTGCCGGGGCGGGGGAGGGGGTGTCTCCTCCCGCGACAGCAGCAGACGGGAAAACACGATCCCGTTGGCGAGGGCGGCGGCCGTCACCGCGAGGAAGAGCAAAAGCCCGATTTCGGCCGATCCCAGCATCCCCAGGCCTACGGCCGTGATGATGAAGGCGGGGCCGGAATTGACGCAGTAGGTCATCCGGGCCGCAGCGCGCCTTTCATTCAGAAGGCCGGCTTTGTATTCCTCCGCGATCAGGAGGCCGCCGACCGGGAATCCGGCCGTAAAGCTCAGCAGAATATCCACTCCGTGCCGGTCGAGAAACAGCCCCCGGCAGAGCAGGTCAAGTGGCCTCGAAACCCATTTTGGAAGGCCGGTTTTGGTCAAAAAGAGGGAAACCGTCATGAAGGGGAACAGCGATGGCACCACCACCTCGGCACAGGCCAGAAGCCCCTGCCAGGCGCCGTTTTTCGCCGCCTCCGGCAAAAGGAAAAGGAGTACGATGAAGCCCATTCCCGCCGTGAAGGTGAAAAAATGTATTGCTCTGATTCGAAATACCCGCATATGCAATCACCGCCATTTTCAGTTTATGCGGCTGGAATGATTCTTAAAACCACAACATATGATACCATGAATCGCCCATGCGCAGCATGGCAGCGCCGGAAGGTGCTGTACGGCGCAGCCGGGATTCAGCCGTTCAATGAATACTCAGATGTCGGCGGCTTTGCCGCCGCTTCACATCGTGTATTCATTATATCGCAAAGCCCGGGGAAAATGGGCCTTTGTAAAAAGCCCCGGCCACACCTGGCTCGGGAAAGCCCATTTTCGGGGGACGCCGCGGCTATGTTTCGGCCGGCATAAAGCTATAGGGCGTCCCCTATTATACCATGAATCGCCCATGCGCAGCATGGCAGCGCCGGCGCAGCCGCCTGTGCGCGGAAGAAAGGCGGTTCCCGGCTTTTTATAAACAGGAGCACGACCGGAAAAAGGACGGAGAAAAGGCGGCATCCCGGCTGTTTGACGCCGGTGTGTGCCGCCCTTTTTCCGCCCGCCGGGTGGAGGAGAAAGCAGCTATGAAAAAACAATCCCGCAGAAAATATCATCCGCCGCAAAAGCCGCACTCCAAAATTGATCTGATCGGCCGGACGCTGGAGGTGCCGTCGGCCGCCATCCTGCGCGACGCCAAGACCGAGCTGATCGGCAATCGCGAGGCGACGGTCGATGGCTGCCGCTGCGTCGCCGCCTACAGCGACACCAAAATCACCCTGAATATCGGCAGAGGCTGCATCTCCTTCCTTGGCAGCGGGCTGGAGATTTCCTCCCTCAGTGGGAATGTTGCGGTGATCTCCGGATTGATCGCGACGGTTGAATTTTCTCTCTAAGGCGGTGGAAAGATGCTGTTTATCCGGATTCTGCATTACATTTTGGGGTATGTGCGGTTTCGCATTTGCGGCGATTATCCCGAGCGGCTGCTGAACATTCTGGCGGCGAAGGGCGTGTCGGTCTGGGACGCGGAGTATAAGAACGGCTGTATTGAGGCCAGCGTGTACATCCGAGATTATAAGCGGATGCACGCGCTCAAGGGCAAATGCCGCGTTACCACCCGCTATATCCGGCCGATCGGCCTTTTCATCAAGCTGAAGGCCTATCGGCGGCGGATCGGGTTCGGCGTGGGGTTTGCGGTCTATGTTTTTCTGATCTGCTGGCTGTCCGGCTTCATCTGGCAGATTGAGCTGGTCGGCTGCGTGCGCACCGACCCGCAGCAACTTCTCACGGCGCTGGAGGAGCTTGGGGTGCATGTGGGGGCGCGCACGGCGGAGATCGATGCCTTCAGCCTGCCGGAGAAAATTCAGCTTAAGGTGCCGTACCTCGCCTGGTCGGCGGTGAATATAGAAGGCTCTCTGGCGACGATCGACGTCAGCGAGATCGCGGATGTACCCGACAAAACCGGGGAGGAGCCGTGCAATCTTGTGGCCAGGATCGGCGGCACGATCACCGGGCATCGGGTCACCTGCGGCAATCTGGCGGTCGAGGTGGGAAGCACGGTCGTGGCGGGAGACCTTCTGGTTTCCGGCACGATTGAGTATGCGACCGGCTACACCGGACTGAAGCATGCGGCGGGAGAGGTCTATGCCAGGACCGAGCACCGGCTGCAGACCGCCGTCTCCTTCCGGCAGGAGGAGATGCGTCCCACCGGGCGGGAGAAATCCAAGGCGGTGGTCAGCTTCTTCGGGCAGGCGCTGCCGCTCTATCTCGGCAGCGAGCAGTATCCGTATGAGAAGGTGTGTGGGCAGCATGACCTGCGCCTTCTTGAAAAGCGTTTGCCGATCACCCTCTATACCGCCGTTTTTTATGAGACCGAGCGGGTGGAATATACCCTCTCTTTGGAAGAGACGGTCGAAAAAGCACGAAAAGAAATGGAGGTTTTGACCAAAACGGAGCTGGCGGGTATGGATATTCTGTCCCAAAGCGAAAATATTGTCGAACAAAATGACGGAATATATATGGAAAATTTATGCATTTGTAACGAGAATATCGCGGACGAAGAAATTTTATCTATAACAACTATAAATGAATAAAAATTTGTGATATAATAACTAAAAACTTCAAGGCTGGGGACAAAGCCTTTGCTTTGGTGAATTTTTGAAAAACGAAAGTGGAAAGCGCATGGTTGAACAAATTATCAATATCGAGCGATTGGAGCAGATTGCCGGCCTTTTCGGCAGCTTTGATGAAAATATAAAATATCTCGAGGAACGGTATAACGTTCGGGTCACCTCCCGGGACGGGGAGGTCAAGGTCTGCGGTGAGGCGGACGGGGTCGGAAAGGCCTCCCGCGTGATCGGTGGGCTGCTGATGCTCATCAACAAGGGCGAGATGCTCAATGAGCAGAATATCCGCTATGTGATGGGGCTGATAGAGGATGGGGAGGATGAAAACCTCTCCAACCTGACCGATTCCGACTGCATCTGCATCACCACGAAGGGACGGCCGGTCAAGCCCAAAACGCTGGGGCAGAAGAAGTATGTGGAGGCCATCCGCGACAACACGGTGGTTATCGGGGTCGGCCCGGCCGGCACGGGTAAAACCTATCTGGCGGTGGCGATGGCGGTTACCGCCTTCCGCGCGAAGGAGGTCAACCGCATCATCCTGACCCGCCCGGCGGTGGAGGCGGGGGAGAAGCTCGGCTTTTTGCCGGGGGATCTGCAAAGCAAGGTGGATCCTTATCTCCGCCCGCTCTATGACGCGCTGTTCGACATGCTGGGGGCGGAGAATTTCGCCCGCTATCAGGAGCGCGGAAATATTGAGGTAGCGCCGCTTGCCTATATGCGCGGGCGGACGCTGGACGACAGCTTCATTATATTGGATGAGGCGCAGAACACCACGCCCGAGCAGATGAAGATGTTCCTCACCCGGCTTGGGGTGAATTCCAAAATTGTGGTGAACGGCGACGTGACGCAGATTGATCTGCCCGACGGGCGCAAATCCGGCCTGAATGAGGCGGCGCGAATCCTTCGCGGAATCAACGGCATTGCGACCATCCGCCTGAACCACAAGGACGTTGTGCGTCACCGCCTGGTGCAGGAGATTATCATGGCGTATGAAAACAGCGCCTCGGGCAAAAAATAGCGCAGAATTCGGCTGTAGCCTGTGTTTTTTGGCTTTTCGCGTGCCTTGTGCACGCTGAATCGGAAGTATAAAGGAAGGCTCGACCGTTCGGAGCAAAGCGGCAGATGCGAAGCGATTCTTCTTTTATAAAGGAGACAGCGCGCTTCCCGTTGCCCGTTGCTGCGATTGGTCGGCCGGCAGAATGGAGAAAAAGGGTATGGATAAAGTAAAAGTGGTTATCCAAAACAAGCAGAAGGCAGTGAAAATTCCGGCCGGAATCCGCATGCTGCTGCGGCGTGCCTGCCATGCGGCGCTGGAAACGGAAGGGTTTGACGGCGCGGCGGAGGTGAACATCACCTTTACGGATGACGACGGTATCCACGAGCTGAATCGTCAGTTCCGGAATATCGACCGCTCCACCGATGTGCTGTCCTTTCCGCTCGGCAGCGGGGGAGAGTATGACATCAACCCCGAAAGCGGCGCAAAAATGCTGGGAGACATCGTGATCTCAATGGAGCATGCCTGCGCCCAGGCGGAGGAGTATGGGCACACCCTCCAGCGGGAGATGGCCTTTCTCACCGTGCATTCCATGCTGCACCTGCTCGGCTACGATCATGAGGACGGTGGGCTGGAGGCGCTGCGGATGCGTGAGCGAGAGGAAGAAATTCTGAAAAAGCTGGGCGTTCCGCGGATTGCCGACTGAACATAACTATATATAAGGCACGGCGTCGGAGGGAGGCGTTCCCTCCACCCGCCCTGCGAAAAGATCATCACTCCTCCCCGTGCTGCGGGAGGGGCAGCGCCGGCCGATCCGGCAGAAACGGAAAATTTTCATGGAAAATACAAAATCAGCGTTTATATCCATTGTCGGCCGGCCGAATGTCGGCAAATCCTCCCTTCTCAACCGGATGCTGGGGCAGAAGGTGGCGATCGTCTCGGACAAGCCGCAGACGACCCGTACCCGCATTATGGGCGTCTGCAACAAAGGGGAGACGCAGCTTGTCTTTATCGACACGCCGGGCTATCACAAGCCGCACAACCGCCTCGGCGACAGCATGATGAAGGCGGTGGGAGAGGGACTCTCCGACGTGGACGGCTGCATGTTCGTGGTGGAGGCGGTCTCCAAATTCAAATTCAATCCCGAAAGCCTGCCGCCGGCAGAGCTGGAGCTGCTGGAAACGATCAGAAAGCGGCGGCTGAAGGCCATCCTTGTTTTGAACAAGATCGACCTGTTGGAGGAGAAGGAGCGCCTGCTCGAGATGATTTCGGCCTACTCGGCTTTGTATGATTTTACCGCGGTGGTGCCGGTCTCGGCCAGGACGGGCGACGGGCTGGATGCACTGCTGCAGGAGCTTTCCGCTCTGAGCCGGCCGGGGCCGCACTTCTTTGACGACGACACCTTCACCGACCAGCCCGACCGGGTCCTGGTGGGAGAGCTGGTGCGGGAGAAGCTTCTCCGCCTGCTGAATAAGGAGGTGCCGCACGGCATCGCCGTCGGGGTCGAGCGGTTCTATGAACGGGACAATGCCGCCGGTCAGCCGGTTCTGGAGGTGGAGGCGGTTATCTACTGCGAAAAGGAAAGCCACAAGGGCATCATCATCGGCAAGAAGGGCGCGCTTTTGAAAAAGGCCGGGTCGCTGGCGCGCGCCGACATCGAAGCCTTTTTCGGCTGCAAATGCAACCTGCAGCTTTGGGTCAAGGTGAAGGAGGACTGGCGCAACCGCCCCGGCCTGATTCACGGCTTTGGTTTGGATTAATTTTACTCAAATTTCGAACGCTCTCCTGAGGAAAAATAGTATTGTACTGTTTTTTGAAAGGGAGAGCGATTCATTTGAAAAAGGAAGAATACTGGGCCGCTTTTGTCAAAACCGGTGAGGTCAGGCAATATCTGGCCTATAAAAACTGCAGGAACAGTTCGGCCGCGTCGGCCGTGCAGGAGGAAAAGAAACATGCATCTGTCGACCGACGGGATCATCGTGCGGGAGAACATCGCTTCTGAAAACGATAAATATATCGTTGCGCTGACCCGTTCGAACGGACTGGTCAGCGCTTATGCCCGCGGGGTGCGGAGCGTGAAGAACCGCAACGCCTCCGGCTGCGGGCTGCTCTGCTACAGCGACCTGACTTTTTTCAAGAGTCGGGATACATACAAATTGGATGAGGCCACGCCGAAGGAGATTTTCTGGGGCTTGCGGGAGGATATTCAGCGGCTCGCTCTGGCGCAGTATTTCTGCGAGCTTTGTATCGTTCTGGCGCCGGAGGGGAGCGAGGCGGAGGAGTATCTTCGCCTGATGCTCAACGCGCTGGCCTTCCTTGCGAAGGGAGAAAAACTGCCCGATCTGATCAAGGCGGTGGTCGAGCTGCGGATGCTGACTCTTTCGGGCTATATGCCCGACCTCGTCTGCTGCGCCGCCTGCGGGGAGGATACCGACGACCATATGGTTTTCAGCGTGCGGGAGGGGCGGCTTTTCTGCACCAAGCACCGCCCCGGCGCAGGTGAAATTCTGCTTGACCGGACGCTGCTTGCGGCCATGCGGCATATTGTGTACAGCGATTTTGAGCGGCTTTTCCGCTTCTCGATGCCGGAGAAGGCGGCCGCCGCCCTCTCCCGCGTGACCGAGCGCTTTCTGCTGGAGCAGACCGAGCGCGGTTATAAGACGTTGGATTTTTACCACAGCCTGTAAATTCCGGCCGTGCATGGCAACCGGAATTCACGGCGGCAAAAATCTACGCCGCTTTTGGCTGCTGATTATTTTGTTTTGATTTGGCGGATATTTTTCATTGCTTCGCAATAAAAAATAAAATTCAAATGCCGAATCCCTCGCCATGCTGTGCATGGCAACCGGGATTCACGGCGGCAAAAAATCTCCGCCGCTTTTGGCTGCTGATTATTTTGTTTTGATTTGGCGGATATTTTTTAAAAAACTGGAAAGGGATCAAACCAATGGATCAACAAAAACACTGGCGGGTGCTCGAGCTGGATCGCGTGCTCTCGCGCCTGTGTGAAGAGACAACTATGGAGGACGCGGCGGCCGCCGCCCGGGCGATCCAGCCCTCCTCGGACATCTACACGGTTGAGCGCCTGCTGTCCGAGACCGACGCCGCCTATATCCTGATGGCGAAATTCGGCGCGCCGAGCTTTGGCAGCGCGAAAAACTGCACTCCTGCGCTGACGCGGGCGAAGGCCGGCGGCCTCCTCTCCATGAAGGAGCTGCTGGAGATCGGGGAGCTTCTGCGGGTGCTTCGCTCGCTTAAAGAGTGGCGGGCGGACAATTCCTGTGAGGGGACGGAAATCCTCGACCGCTATTTTGAGATGCTTTTCCCCAACAAATATTTTGAAGAGAAAATTTTTGCCGCCATCCGGTCGGAGGAGGAGATGTACGACAACGCCTCTCCGGCGCTGTACGACCTCTGCCGCAAAATCCGGCAGGCCGAAAACGGCATCCGGGAAAAGCTGGATCGGATGGTGCGCTCCTCCGGCTATGCGAAGTTTTTGCAGGAGGGAATCGTCACCATGCGGGACGGCCGCTTTGTCGTGCCGGTCAAGGCGGAGCATCGCGCCAGCGTGCCGGGACTTGTGCACGACACATCGGCCTCGGGCGCGACGCTGTTTATCGAGCCGGCCGCCGTGGTAGAGATCAACAACGACCTGAAAATTCTCGAGCGCCGGCGGCAGGAGGAGATTGAGCGCATTCTCTACGAACTGTCGGCCGAGGCCGGCGGCTTTGCGCAGGCGGTGCTGGATTCTTATGAGAGCGTCGTCAGCCTCAACCTGATTTTTGCAAAGGCCAAGCTTGGCTATGCCATGCGGGCCGGGCGGCCTTCTTTGAACGGAGAGGGGCGGATTTTTCTGAAAAATGCCCGGCATCCGCTGCTTGACCCCAAAACGGTCGTGCCGATTACGGTCGGCCTTGGCATAGATTATGATACCCTGATTATCACCGGCCCGAACACCGGCGGCAAAACGGTCAGCCTGAAAACCATCGGCCTGCTGACCGGGATGACCATGTGCGGCCTCCTGATTCCGGCGGAGGACGGGAGCGAGATCTCGGTTTTCTCGGCGGTTTTGGCCGACATCGGGGATGAGCAGAGCATCGAGCAGTCGCTGTCCACCTTCTCCTCCCACATGAAGACGATCGTCTCGATTTTGGAGGTTGCCGGCCCCGATACGCTCATCCTGCTGGACGAGCTGGGGGCGGGTACCGACCCGGTGGAGGGCGCCGCGCTGGCGGAGGCGATTATCATGCAGCTGCGCCGGTGCGGGGCGAGGATTGCTGCGACGACCCATTATCCCGAGCTGAAATCCTACGCGCTGGACACGGAAGGCGTGCAGAACGGCAGCTGTGAGTTTGACGTGGCCTCTCTGCAGCCGACCTACCGGCTGCTGATCGGTGTGCCGGGTCGGTCGAACGCTTTTGCCATCTCGACCCGGCTTGGGCTGGGGGAGGAGATTGTCGAACGGGCACGCAGCCTGATCTCGGATGAAAACCTCCGGTTTGAGAAGGTTGTTTCTTCTCTGGAGCAGGCGCGGCAGGAGGCTGAGACTGAGCGGCGGGAGGCCGAGCGGATTCATGCCGAGCTGGAAAGCGCGCGGCGCAGCAACAGCAAAATTTTGGAGGATTTGAACCGGGAACGCAGCCGTGTGCTGGAAGGCGCCAAGGCCGAAGCGCAGCGGATTATCGATACCACCCGCGCCGAAAGCAACCGGCTGCTGGACGAGCTTGAAGCACTGCGAAAGCAGGCGCGAAATGCTTCCGACAAGGGGGAGGCTACGCGGCGTGCGCGCGCGGCGGCCAAATCCGGCCTCGGAAAGCTGGAGAGCGGCGCCGACCCGGTGGAGAAAAAGCAGAGCCTGCCTTATCGGCTGCCGCGTCCGCTGAAGGCTGGCGACCTCGTCCGCATTGTGGACATTGATAAGGAGGGCACCGTCCTCAAGATTTTTGAAAACAAGCAGATGGCCGAGGTGCAGGCCGGAATTTTTAAATCCCGGGTGAAGTTTGACAACCTCCGCCTTCTGGAGAACCAGAACCGGGTGACAGTCGGCGGCCGGAAGGTTACCGGCGCGCCCTCTCGCACCGAGAGCACTGCTCCGAGTGAGGTGGATCTGCGCGGCATGGCGGCGGACGAGGCGATCCTCGAACTGGATCGGTACATTGATCACGCTGTGGTCGCGGGCATCCCCTCCATCCGCATCATTCACGGCAAGGGCACCGGCGTTCTGCGCGCCGCCGTGCAGGAGCACCTCCGCCGCCACCGGAATATCAAGTCCTTCCGCCTCGGCGTTTATGGCGAGGGGGAGGCCGGCGTCACTGTAGCGGAGATTAAGTAAAGTAGCAGGAAGGCGGAGCTTTTTGCCGCTGCGGCAGGGCGAAAAGCCGCTTTGCCTTTTTGTCAAAAATAAATTCAAAAAAACACTTGCAAAATAAACCAAGCTGTGATAATATAATCTTTGCGATTAGACAAAGGAGGTGCAGACATATGGCAAAATGCGATTTCTGCAATAAAGAAGTTAAATTCGGTATCAAGGTATCCCATTCGCACCGTCGTTCCAACCGTACCTGGAAGCCCAATGTAAAGAGGGTCAAGGCGCTGGTTGATGGCAAGCCCTGCAGAGTGAACGCCTGCACCCGTTGCCTGCGTTCGGGTAAAGTTACCCGCGCGATCTAAGGTTTCATAGTAGGTATTCAAAAAGCCCCGGAGATTTTTCTCCGGGGCTTTTTTCTGTAGAGTGCGGCGCGTAGGACGAAGCCGGGAAACCGGAAAGGCAGACTTGTCTGGACACAGGGGTAAAGCGCGGCCGTGTCCGCCCTTTGCCGGCGGAAAGGGAGGCGGGGGAGGCCGCCCTGCTTTTTTCAAATCTGTAGTAAGGTGCTGCCTCCGAAAAAAGATATACCGCACGGATAGAGATTATGTAAAAGCAGGGCAAATAAAAAAGGAATGCGATCGGTCCGGGAGATGTCGCATTCCTTTTTTTGTATTGCTGTTTAAATGCCTGCCGAAAAGAGCGAAGATCCGACGGGCGGAATACCTCAGCCTTTTTATCAAAGTCCCAGGATGATCGTCGCAATCTCCAGATACACAAGGAGGGAGAGCGCGTCGACAATCGTGGTGATAAAGGGGCTGGACATAACCGCGGGGTCGAAGCCGAGCTTTTTGGCAAACAGGGGAAGGGTACAGCCGATCAGCTTGGCGGTAAAGACGGTCACGACCAGCGTCAAACAAACAACCAGCGCGATCGGTACGGTTACGCGGTCGATCAGCAAAATCTTGACAAAATTGGCCGCCGCCAGAGTAACGCCGCAAATAATGCCGACCCGCATCTCCTTCCAGATGACGCGGAAAATGTCGCGGAACTCCACATCTCCCAGAGAAAGGCTGCGGATAATGGTGACCGATGCCTGTCCGCCCGAGTTGCCGCCGGTGTCCATCAGCATGGGGATAAAGGCGATCAGCGCGGGTACAACGGCCAAGGAGTCCTCGAACTTCGTCAGGATGGTGCCGGTAAAGGTGGCCGAAATCATCAGGAACAAAAGCCAGGGAATCCGCGCCCGGAAAAGCTCGAACACGCCGGTTTTCAGATACGGCTTGTCGCTCGACGGAGAGATAGCGGCCATCTTCTCGATATCCTCGGTCGCCTCATCCTGCAGAACGTCGATGGCGTCGTCAACCGTGACGATACCGACCAGCCGCTGCTCGTCATCGACCACCGGCATGGCCAGGAAGTCGTATTTGCTCAGCTTGTTGGCGACGTCCTCCTTATCCTCCCAGGTGTGGACGAAGATGGGGTTGGCGTCCATAATGTCGGCGATGATCGCGTCGTCGTCGGCCAGAAGAAGATCCTTTACCGTGACGATACCGACCAGCACACGGTCGTCGGCCATGACGTAACAGGTGTAGATGGTCTCCTTATCAAAGCCGGTTCTGCGAATGCGGAGGATTGCCTCCTCCGCCGTCATGTCGGGCAGCAGGCTGACATACTCAATGGTCATGATGCTACCGGCGCTGTCCTCCGGATACTTTAAGATTTCGTTGATCATTTTGCGGGTGTCCGGATGGGTGTTCGCCAAAATACGCTTGACCACATTGGCCGGCATTTCCTCTACAATATCGACCGCGTCGTCGAGGTAAAGCTCATCCAGCACCTCTTTCAGCTCGTTGTCGGAAAAGCCCTGAATCAGCAATTCCTGCAGATCGGCGTCCATTTCCACAAAGGCTTCGGCGGCCAGCTCCTTCGGGAGCAGGCGGAAAATCAGAGGCAGCATGGCCTCATCCAGCTCCTCAAAAAGGGAGGCGATATCCGCCGGGTTCATCGTGGCAAGCACCTCGCGCAGGGCGGTGTATTTTTTGCCCTCAAGCAGCGAGGTGATGGTTTTTAAAAGAATTGTGGTGTTGTTTTCTTCCAATACAAATCCCTCCTTGCATGCCGCAAGGAGCGAAGTGAAAAATCAGGCGACCGACCGGACGCCGCATAAATGGGGGTCCGTGCGCTCATTTTCTGATTTTACGCTTCGCCCCCCGGGCTTTGTACTGCCATTGCTGCTGGCGTCCATTTTGTTCACCTGCCATTTTCCATAAAATATATTTTGCCCGCTTTTCTCCAGAAAAACGTCGAAAAAAAGCCGAGCGGAAAGGCCGAAAATCGGTTTGAAGCGGCGCTGTGGAAAGGCGCGACTGCCCCATATTTCGGCTAATTCTATAGTATGCTTTTCGGCCGGGTTTGTCAATCTTTTCTTGCGCGGTTTCCCCTTTGCAAATTGCACAAATTTACACGGCGGTAGGGCGCGCTGTATTGACCCGTCTTTTCCCAAAATGGCAGCGGGAGGCACGCAGCCTTTCAAGAATTGTTTTACATAGCGCCGAGAATGTGATATAATTCAATTATACGAGTTGTTCGCAGAATTTTTATCGGAAGGGGAAGGGCAGCATGTCTCAAATAACCAAGCGCGCTTTGGAACAGTCGCTGAAAAATCTGCTGCTGAAAAAGCCGCTTACCAAAATTACGGTGGCCGATATTGCGGAGGATTGTGGAATCAACCGCATGACCTTCTATTACCATTTTAAGGATATTTACGACCTGGTGGAGTGGTCCTGCCTTGAGGATGCGAAGCGCGCGCTGGATGAGAAAAAGACTTATGAGACCTGGCAGCAGGGGCTGCTGCAGATTTTTGAGGCGGTGCAGGAGAACCGGCCGTTTATCCTGAACGTCTACCGCTGCGTACACAGAGAGCAGGTGGAAAAATATTTGCAGCCGCTGGTGGACCAGTTGATTCTGGATGTGATTGATGAGGAGTCGGACGGCATCACGGTCAGAGATGAGGACAAGCAGTTCATTGCGCAGGTTTATTCCTATGTATTCATCGGGCTGATGCTCGACTGGATCAAGGACGATATGCATGAGGATCCGCAGCTGATTGTGGAGCGGCTTGCCAAATTGATCAAAGGCTCTATGTCCGTGGTCCTTTCACGCTTCAAACTCTGATTTTATCATTTCGATGGATTTGATAAAAATTTTTACACCTTCTGTCCCCGTGATAAGAGTTTTATCACGGGGCTTTTTCTGTTTATTGTAAACCCTGACGGGGCGGGTATAATGAAAACATAAAACAAAAACACAGGAGGTTTTGGTT
>UQRS01000053.1 GCA_900543525.1 uncultured Oscillospiraceae bacterium | reverse complement strand
CGCCGATCTCGTCAATCAGGGAGATCACATTGTCGATCGCCTCCTGATCAATGGCTTCGCCGCCTTTCTGAACCGTAAACCGCACCTCGCTGAGTCCGAAGTAGATGTCGCCCCAGGAGCCGATGCCGGCCTCCGGGTGGGCGGAGATTTTTACATAGCGCGCCATGGCGCCGCCGAAACGGATGGGCGTGCTGATGCCGTCGTTCAGGTTGGTCGCCGCCAGGCCGTCCTCCCCGCTGGCCTGCGCCAGCTGGAAGGGATACCCCTCCGGGCTGTCGGAGAAAGCGACGCCCTCCTCCGGCCGAAGGGTGTTCCAGACGATTCCGTCGGCTGTGTACTCAATCTTGATGTTTTTCAGGCCTCTGGCCGTATTGCCCGCCTGATTCATATTCCAAACCCACAGCTCATCCAATGCAAAGTCCGCGCCGAAATCCATCTATACCCAGGCGTTCTCCCCCGGATTGGCGTCGGTGTGCCACATGGTAAAGGCGTTGAAATTGGCGTCGTGCAGAGCGGTCGTCTCCTCTCCCGAGAGGCCGCTGCCGTCAATAATCAGGGTGGTGCGCTGATCGCTGTACTGACTTCCGGCGATGGCGTCGACCGCAGTAAGCAGATTGGCCGCCTCCCCAGCGCGAACCGAAACCGGCGCAAGAAAGCCGAGAAGCAGCCCGGTGCACAAAGCGCAGCAGAGAAGATTGCGTAAACCATGCCAAAGACCGATAGAATATTTACTCTGATTCATATGCTATGCATTCCTTCCTTTTTTGTTCGTATATGTTTTCATTACCATCGGTTGACAAGGGAATACAGGGTTTTGCCGGGCAGAAATGTGTCCATACTGTGTCAAGGCACTTGGAAATATGAACAGTATTTTCCGCGTGCCTTTCCTTGTCCACCGATGGTACGACCGCAGGATGGGCGTATTGTAGCGTAGCCTTGTATAAATGTAAATACATATCTTAAAAAGCTCAAAATTGTCCTGATAAATCCGGGGAACGCTGCGAAATATTTGGAATTTATTTGATAAAAACCGCTTTTTGGATTGAAATTTGTAAATACATATGCTACAATACTACCATTGATGGCTGGTGCGCTCCCGTCATCAATGGTACCAAATTTACAGCCTACCGGAGGACATGGCATGAAAATACCGAAAAAATATCACAACTACGATCCTGCACCGACCATTCCGGTGCCCGGATTTTCTGATGATTGCTTTGTGGGGGAGGCGGAGATTGCCGCGGCTTTGCAAAAACGGATCTCCGGCCGGGGACGAACCGTTCTGACGGTTGACTGCTATCCCGGCGTCCGGTATACCGATGTTTTGCAGCTATTTTCCGCGCTGGAGCCGGCCTCCTGCTTTTGCTCGGACGACTGCGCCCTTTCCAAGGCCGCCTATGCGGAGGAAATTGCAGACTTTCTGACCGGGGATCCGGTTTTCGGTGTGATGTGTCCCTGGACGATCGACCGTTTTTTCGATTCCGACAGGCTTTCTGCCATGCGTAAAAAAATTGCGGAGGCCGACGGCGTCATCCTGGTGTACGGGGTGGGCGCCTCCCTGCTTTGCAGGGGGGATATCCGGGTTTATGCCGACCTGTCGCGGTGGGAGATTCAGCTGCGCTATCGCGGCGGCAGCCCCAACTGGAACAGCGACAACGCCGCCGCCCGTCCTACCGAAAAATTCAAGCAGGGATATTTTATCGAGTGGCGGTTTGCCGACCGGCATAAGCAGGATATCTGGCAGGATACGGAATATTTCCTAGATACCCACCGGGCTGACTGTCCGAAGCTGGTAACGGCCTCCGCCCTTTTTGCCGGGTTGGAGGCGGCGGCCTCCCGCCCGTTCCGGCTGGTTCCCTACTTTGACCCGGGCGTTTGGGGCGGCCACTGGATGCAGGAGGTTTTCGACCTCGACCCCGCGGCGCCCAATTACGCCTGGAGCTTTGACGGCGTGCCGGAGGAGAACAGTCTGCTGCTCGATTACGGCCGGGGACAGGTACAGGTTCCGGCCATCAACCTCGTTTTTTACCGGCCGACCGAGCTGCTCGGCGACCGGGTATACGGGCGCTACGGGGCGGAGTTTCCCATACGCTTTGATTTGCTGGACACGATGGGCGGGCAGAACCTCTCCCTGCAGGTGCACCCGCCGACCACCTATATCCAGCAGAATTTCGGCATGCATTATACGCAGGATGAGAGCTACTACCTCCTGGACGTGGATGAGGAGGCCGAGCCTTGCGTTTTTCTCGGCTTAAAAAAGGGGATCGACCGGGCGGAGATGCTGCGCGATCTCGCCCGCGCCGAGCGGGGAGAGATGGAATTCCCCGCCGACCGGTATGTCAACCGGATTCCAGCAAAAAAGCACGACCACTTTCTGATTCCGGCCGGGACGGTGCATTGCTCCGGCGCCGGCTGCATGGTGCTGGAGATCAGCGCGACTCCCTATATTTTCACCTTCAAGCTGTGGGACTGGGCGCGGCTGGATCTGAACGGGCGGCCGCGGCCGATTCACCTCTCCCACGGGGCGAAGGCGATCCGGTGGGAGAGAGATACCGATTTCGTCCATCGCGAGCTGGTCGGACAGGCCGAAACGCTGGAGGCCTCTGCCGACCGGACGGTGCGAAAAACCGGCCTGCACGCGCTCGAGCCGATCGTCACCCTTACCCATCGCTCGGCCGGCCGGGTGCAGCACGATACCTGCGGCAGCGTGAATATGCTGAATCTGGTCGAAGGGGCAGAGGCAGTGGTGGAAAGCCCGGAAGGGCGGTTTGCCCCCTTTGTCGTCCATTATGCCGAAACCTTTGTGATTCCGGCCTGCGTCGGGCGGTACACCATCCGGCCGCACGGCCCGGCCGAGGGCGGGGAGATCATGACGGTCAAAGCCTATATCCGATAAAAACAGATACAAAAAAAGCCTCGGAAAGCGATTTCCCGGGGCTTTTGGTTTTCTGCCGTCAAAAAAGATTTTGATATTTTTCTATCAAACTTGCAATGTTTTCTTGACAATCTGCGGCTTTTATAAGATAATAAAATATATTTTATATTGTATGGAGGCTTGATAGACATGGGTTACACGATTGCACAAAAGATCATCAAAGCCCACCTCGTCGACGGGGAGATGACCGTCGGGAAAGAGATTGGCCTGCGGATTGACCAGACTCTGACGCAGGACGCCACCGGCACGATGGCTTATCTGGAGTTTGAGGCCATGGGCGTCCCGCGGGTAAAAACCGAGCGTTCGGTTGCCTATATTGATCACAACACCCTGCAGACCGGATTTGAAAACGCGGATGACCACCGCTATATTCAGTCGATTTGTAAAAAGCACGGCATATATTACTCTCACCCCGGAAACGGCATCTGCCATCAGGTGCATCTGGAGCGGTTCGGCATTCCCGGAAAGACCCTGATCGGCTCGGATTCCCACACTCCGACCGGCGGCGGTATCGGCATGCTGGCCATGGGCGCCGGCGGCCTGGACGTCGCGGTCGCCATGGGCGGCGGCACCTACTATATTCCGATGCCCAAAATGGTGAAAATCAACCTGACCGGCCGCCTGCGGCAGGGGGTCGCCGCCAAGGATATTATTTTAGAGGTTCTTCGGATCATGAGCGTCAAGGGCGGCGTCGGCAAGATTGTCGAGTATGGCGGAGAAGGCATCTCCACCCTGTCGGTGCCCGAGCGGGCGACCATCACCAACATGGGCGCCGAGCTGGGCGCCACCACCTCGATTTTCCCGTCGGATGAGGTCACCCGGCAGTTTTTGGCCGCCCAGGGACGCGAGCAGGATTATACCCCCCTCGCCTCCGACCCCGACGCCGTGTATGATGAGGAGATTTCGATCAACCTTTCCACCCTCACGCCGCTTGCGGCCATGCCGCACATGCCCGACCGGGTCAAAACGGTGGAGGAGATCGGAAAAATCAAGGTCGATCAGGTTCTGATCGGCAGCTGTACCAACTCCTCTCTGCTGGATATGCTGAAGGTCGCCAAGATGTTAAAGGGCAAAACCGTCTGTCCAACCGTCAGCGTGGGCATTGCCCCCGGCTCCAAGCAGGTGCTGAATATGCTGGCCGACTGCGGCGCTTTGTCCGACATCATCGCGTCGGGCGCCCGTATTCTGGAGTGCGCCTGCGGCCCCTGCATCGGCATGGGACAGTCGCCCAACTCGGCCGGAATCTCGCTGCGCACCTTCAACCGCAACTTTGAGGGACGCTCCGGCACGGCCGACGCCGGCATCTATCTCGTAAGTCCGGAGACGGCCGCGGCCTCCGCCCTGACCGGCTACCTGACCGACGCGCGAGAGCTTGGCGTTGATTTCTCCGACATTACGCTGCCGGAAAAATTCACCGTCAACGACAACCTGATTGACCCGCCCGCCCCGGTGGAGGCGTATGATCAGTGCGAGATTCTGCGCGGCCCGAACATCAAGCCTTTCCCGACCACCACGCCGCTGGAGGAGATCATCGCAGCCCCCGCTATTCTCAAGGTTGGGGACAACATCACGACCGACCACATCATGCCGGCCGGGGCGAAGATTCTCCCCTTCCGGTCGAATATACCCTATCTCTCCAACTTCTGCTTCACCGTCTGTGATAAGGAGTTCCCGGCCCGCTGCAAGGCGGCCGGCCGCGGTATCATCATCGGGGGAGAGAATTACGGTCAGGGCTCGTCGAGAGAGCACGCCGCGCTGGTGCCGCTCTATCTCGGGATCAAGGCGGTCGCGGCCAAATCCTTTGCCCGCATTCATGCCGCCAACCTGATCAACGCCGGCATTCTGCCGCTGGTCTTTGACGACCCGGCCGACTATGACGCCATCAGCCAGGGCGACGAGCTTGAGCTGCCCGGCGTCCGCGCCGCAATCGAGGGAGAGGGAAAGGTCATCCTCCTCGACAAAACCACCGGAAAGCAGTGCAGCCTGACCCCCCTGCTCTCGGGCAGAGGACGGGACATCCTGCTTGACGGCGGACTGCTGAACTACACCAAAAACCGCGGATAATCCGCCCCATCGCCCTATCAGGCAAAGACGAACGGAAAGTGAGGTCTGTACAACAATGACAGAACAATTTATCAAGGACGCTGTAGAAAAGTTTGAGGCGCTGCTGGTCAAGCAGCAGGCTCGCGCGGAGGAGATCAAAAAACAGAAGGACTTTGTCGATTACGACGCGCTCGATCAGCTGATCATCGGGGTCTGCGGTGGAGACGGCATCGGCCCGGTCATCACGAACGAGGCCGCGCGTGTGCTGAAATTCCTCCTCGCGGACGAGGTGAAGAGCGGCCGGGTCGTATTTAAGGAGATTGACGGCCTGACCATTGAGAACCGGGCGGCCAAAGGGCAGGCTATTCCGGACGACGTGCTGGCCGAGCTGAAGAAGTGCCACGTCATCCTGAAGGGGCCGACGACCACGCCGCGCGCCGGCGATCCCTGGCCGAACATCGAAAGTGCCAACGTCCGGATGCGCAAGGAGCTGGATCTGTTCTGCAACCTGCGGCCGGTAAAGGTGCCGGACAAGGGCATCGACTGGACCTTCTTCCGTGAGAATACCGAGGGTGGGTATGCCGTCGGCTCGGACGGCATCCACGTCAGCGACGATCTTTCGGTCGACTTCATCGTAACCACAACCGAGGGAACCGAGCGGATTGCCCGGCTGGCCTATGACTATGCCCGCAAGAACAACAAGGGCAAGGTCTCGATCATCACCAAGGCCAACGTAGTCAAGACGACCGACGGCAAATTCCTCAAGATTTGTCAGGAGGTCGGTCGCGAGTACCCGGAGATTGAGACTGACGACTGGTACATTGATATCACGACCGCCAAGCTGATCGACGAAAAGCGGCGCAAGGATTTCAAGGTGTTCATCCTGCCCAATCTCTACGGCGACATCATCACCGACGAGGCGGCCGAGTTCCAGGGCGGCGTCGGCACGGCCGGCAGCGCCAATATCGGCAAGCGCTACGCCATGTTTGAGGCGATTCACGGCTCGGCGCCCCGCATGGTGGCCGAGGGCAGAGACAAGTACGCCGACCCCTGCTCCATGCTGCGGGCCGCGGTTATGCTGCTCAACCACATCGGCCGGCAGGATAAGGCCTCGCTGCTGGAGCGCGCGCTCGACATCTGCATGTATGAGGAAAAGAAGCTGACCGTCACCGGCCGCGACACCGGCTGCACCTGCTCGGAGTTCGGCGACTATGTCATGCAGACGGTCGAAAAGCTGGCGTAAAGTTTATGGATTTGGGGGAACGGCCGGGAAATTTTCCGGCCGCCCATTTTGAAAGTAGGCGAACGTTTTGAGCAAACAGGGCAATATCTCCACCTCGGTCATCAAGCGACTGCCGAGATATTACCGATTTCTGGCTGACCTGAAACTGGCCGGCGTAATCCGCATTTCCTCCCGCGAGCTGTCCGTCCGGATGGGACTGACCGCCAGCCAGATCCGGCAGGATCTCAACTGCTTCGGCGGCTTTGGACAGCAGGGGTACGGCTATAATGTAGAGCAGCTGCACACCGAGATTGGGGAGATTCTGGGTCTCCATAAAGATCGGAAGGCCATCCTGATCGGCGCGGGCAACCTCGGCCGGGCGATCATCACCCACATGTCGTTTGAGAATAAGGGCTTTCGTCTGATCGGCATTTTCGATAAGAAGGAGTCTTTAACCGGCCAGATGGTCAAAGGGTTTCCCATCCGGCACATCGACGGGTTGGATGAATTCTGCCGCGAGAACCTGCCTGATGTCGCTGTCCTCTGCATCCCCCGGGCGGAGGCGTCCGAGATTGTCGAGCAGCTGATTGCGCTGAATGTCAAGGGCTTCTGGAATTTCAGCCACTATGATCTGTCGGTCAAGTATCCCGATCTTCCGGTGGAGAATGTGCACCTCGGCGACAGCCTGATGACCCTTTGCTACAACGTAAACGAGTATTTGGCCAATCATGAATAATCAGGCTTCTTCCGGCAAAGCGCCGGGAGGAAGGCCTTCGCGGGCGGGAACCCTTGCGGATTCCGCCCGCTTTTTCCCTGCCGCCCCGCTCTCTTTTGCGGAAATGAGAGGTAAGGCGGCGGAAGCATTTTCCCCGCAGGGGAAGGAGGATGTATGCAATATGGAGGAACAGTTTTCCCGTACCGTACGCCTGGTTGGGGAGGCTGCGGTCGCGCGGCTGAATGCCTGCACCGTCGCGGTCTTCGGCCTCGGCGGCGTGGGGTCCGCGGCGGCTGAGGCTCTGGCGCGCGGCGGCATCGGCAGCCTCGTCCTGATCGACCGGGACGTAGTGGACATCACCAACCTCAACCGGCAGCTGCTGGCGCTGACCTCCAACCTCGGCCGGCCGAAGGCGGAGGTGATGCGCGACCGGGTGTTGGACATCCATCCGACGGCCAAGGTCACGGCGCGGCAGTTTTTTGTAAATCGGGAGACGATCGGCAGCATCGACCTCTCCGGCGTGGATTATATCGTGGACGCCATGGACAACGTGACCGCCAAGCTGCTGCTGGCCGAAACTGCGAAGGATAAGGGGATTCCCCTGATCTCCTCCATGGGGACCGGCAACAAGCTTGATCCGACCCGGTTTGAGGTTGCGGATATTTACGAAACCACCATTTGTCCGCTGGCGCGTATCATGCGTAAGGAGCTGCGCCGGCGCGGTATCGACCGGCTGAAGGTGGTCTATTCCAAAGAGCCGGCTCTCTGCCCCGACGGAGATCCGCGGCTGCCGGCCAGCATCTCCTTCGTGCCGCCGGTCGCGGGGATGATTCTCGCGGGGGAGGTTATCAAGGATCTGATGGCCGGCGGATAACCGGCCGCAGGCTGTGTCTCCTCCCGCAAAGCGGCAGATATAAAAAGAGCAGATTTTGTAAAAGGGAAAAAGGCGCTTTCTCCCTTTGCAAAATCCGCTCTTTTCTTTTGAAAGTATATATGATAAAATAAAAAACGTTTCAAACGCTTCTGAAGAAATGATTTCGTTCAGCCGTTCAGTCGGTCATCCGGACAAGCGGCCGAAAAATACAGAGCCTTTGGCGCTCTGCTTTTCCTACGGGCAAGTTTTAAAAAATGCAGCCATAGCACAGGTTTTCTTTTTTAAAGAAAGGAGCTTTGCTCGCATGACGCATTTGTTCATTATCAATCCGACTGCCGGCAAGAAAAGCCGTGCCGACGACATCCGGGCGCAGATCGACGCCTTAAAACTGCAAAACGTCAAGATTGCGCTGACCCGTTCGGCCGACGAGGCCGGGGAGGTTATCCGCTCCGCTTGCCGGAGCGGCGAGCCGCTTCGCATTTATGCCTGCGGCGGGGACGGCACTCTGCGCGCGGTGTTGGAGGCGGCGTATCCCTTTCCGCAGGTGGAGGTAGGGGTTCTTCCCACCGGCTCGGGCAACGACTTCATCCGCAGCTTTCCGCAGTACAGCCTCGCGGATTTCAGGGATGTCGGCCGGTTGACGCAGGGCGCCTCTATCCCGCTTGACCTGCTGCGTGTCGGGGAGCGGATCAGTGCGAATATCGTATCGGCCGGCTACGATTCGGCCGTGGCGGAAAATATGGTCGCGTTCAAACGGCTGCCCTTTGTCAGCGGTACGCTGGCCTACAAAATCTCACTGATTTACTGCCTGCTTCACAAACGGACGCACCGCTTTACCCTGACGGCGGACGGCCTCCCGGTGGAGGATCCGGACGACCGCTACACCTTTGCGCTGGCCGCCAACGGGCGGTTTTACGGCGGCGGGTTTGAGGCGGCGCCGTATGCCGACCTGTCGGACGGTTGGATTGATTTTATCCGCATTCCGCGGGTGTCGATTCCGACCTTTTTCAAATTTATCCGCATTTTCAAGCGGGGCGAGCATCTTGAAAAAATGCCGATCGCCCGCTTTTCGCACTGCCGCCGGCTGAAAATTTCCGCCGACCGGCCGATTTCCTTGAATCTGGATGGGGAGATTTTGCCCATCCGCGACCCGGAAATTGAGATTCTGCCCGCTGCGGTGCGGTTTATTTTACCGGCGGAAAGGGTGGAGGCCGCCCCGGCAGAAAAGGCAGGCCGGCCGCAGCGCGAAACGCCGGCAGAAACGGGGGCGGCTTTGTGATTTTGCTGATCGGGGGCGAAAGCTGCACCGGCAAAACCCTTTTGGCGCAGCGGCTTCTGGAAAAGTGCGGAATTCCCTACCTTTCGGCCGACCATGTGAAGATGGGGCTGATCCGGGGCGGCCTTGCCGATTTTTCGGCCGAGGAGGATGACCGCCTGATCTCCGATCGGATGTGGGGCGTGCTGTCCGGCATCCTGAAAACGGTGGTCGAGAACCGGCAGCACCTGATTATGGAGGGGTGCTATTTCCGCCCGGCGCTTACCGCCCGGCTGGAGGAGGCTTACCGCCCGGCCGTGCTGGAGGTATATCTCGGCTTCTCGGATGCGTACATCCGCGCGCGGTACGCCGATATACTGTCCCATCGGAACGCGATTGAGCACCGCCTGTACCCGGAAACCCGGTCGATGGAAGCACTGCTGCAGGCTCATCGCGCGCTGCGGGAGGAGTGCGGCGGCTGCCCCGGATATTTTGAGGTGCAGCACGACTATGTAAGCGAGATAGACGCGCTCGCCGACCGCCTTGCGGCCGAGATTGCCGCGCGGATGGCGGCAGAGCGGCAGGCGTCGAGGTAGGCTGTCCGAATCTTCCGGTGATATTGGCGGCGGCCGTTACGGCGGCAGCACTGCTCTTTGTTATCGTGTACATTCCGGTAAACGGTATCCCGAATTTAAAACCCGGCCTCTTCTTTCTTAACTTATGCAGCGCCGGCAGGACGCACCTGCCGCCTTTAAAGTGAAATTTGGCAAAAATCAAAAGCCGTCCGGGTTTAAGACCCGGACGGCTTCGCTGCTTTTTTGCTGAAAAAGCATTCCATTTTGTACAAACCGTTCTGTATAAAAATTTCCCTTCGGACTTTTTAAAAACCGCCGTGGGAATCCTCCCCCGATCGTGCCATGCAGATATGCGCCGATCGGATAAAATGTCGCTAAAATCAGTCGACGTATCCGTTCGGGTTGTTCTTCTGCCAGCGCCAGGTGTCCTCACACATGCGGCGGGTGTCCAGCTCGGCCTCCCACCCGAGGACGCGCTTCGCCTTGCTGCAGTCGGCGTATACGGTTGCCGGATCTCCGGCGCGGCGGGGCGCAATCTCATAAGGAATATGCACGCCGGTCGCCTCCTCAAATGCGTGCACGAGGTCGAGTACGCTGACGCCATGCCCGGTGCCGAGGTTGACCGCGTCACAGCCGGTGTTTTCGAGCACCCACTGAACCGCCTTGACATGCCCCTTCGCCAGGTCCACCACGTGAATATAGTCCCGCACGCCCGTTCCGTCCGGCGTGGGATAATCGTTTCCGAAAACGTTGAGGTGATCCAGCCGGCCGACCGCCACCTGCGCGATATAGGGCATCAGGTTGTTGGGAATGCCGCGGGGATCCTCCCCGATTGTGCCGCTGGGATGTGCGCCGATCGGATTGAAATACCGCAGGAGAGAAACGCTCCACTCCGGGTCGGAGACGGTCAGATCGCGCAGAATGTATTCATTGAACAGCTTGGTGCGGCCATACGGATTGATCGCGCCGAGCGGCATATCCTCGGTCAGCGGCATGGTCTCACTCATGCCGTAAACGGTCGCGGAGGAGCTGAAAACGATTTTTTTCACCGAAAACTCCTCCATCACCTGGCAGAGGACGACCGTGCCGCTGATGTTGTTTTCGTAATAGGCCAGGGGAATCTGCACCGACTCACCGACCGCCTTGAGTCCGGCGAAGTGAATCACCGCCTCGATCTTCTCTTTCCGGAAAATTTCCCGCAGGGCCTCTCTATCCAGGACGTCAGCCTGATAAAACCGAACCGGCTTGCCGGTGATCGCCTCAATCCGGGAGAGCACACCTTTTTTAGAGTTGGAGAGGTTGTCGACGACCACAATATCGTAGCCGCTGTTTTGCAGCTCCACGCAGGTGTGGCTGCCGATATAGCCGGCGCCGCCGGTAATCAGAATCGCCATATGCTGTCCATCCTTCCGCCTTATAGGTTTGATCGGGTCTGCCGATCAAAATATATTTTTACGCTTAGTATACCTCAATTATACAGGAATCCGGACTTTTGTCAATCAAATGAATTTATGAAAATACTGGACTTTGGCGGCTTTTCTATGTATAATATTTCTGACAGAAAAAAAGCAAAGGCCGCGGCCGCGGCGAAACGGTTTGGAGGACACAGATCATGAAAAACAGCTATGAAAGTCCGCTTTGTTCGCGTTATGCAAGTAAGGAGATGCAGTATCTCTTTTCCCCCGATATGAAATTTTCCACCTGGCGGCGGCTCTGGGTCGCTCTGGCCGAGGCGGAGCAGGAGCTTGGCCTGCCCATCACCGATGAGCAGCTTGCCGAGATGAAAGCGCACATCACCGACATTGATTATGACGCAGCCGCCGCAAGGGAGAAGGAGGTACGCCACGACGTAATGGCGCATGTCTACACCTACGGGCTGAAGTGCCCGAAGGCCAAGGGCATCATCCACCTCGGTGCGACCTCCTGCTACGTCGGGGACAACACCGACATTATCATTATGACCGAGGCGCTGCGCCTTGTCAAACGCAAGCTGGTCAACCTGATCGCCGAGCTGTCCAAATTTGCTTTGGCGCAAAAGGATCAGCCGACGCTGGCCTTTACGCATTTTCAGCCGGCGCAGCCGACGACGGTAGGCAAGCGCGCCGCCCTCTGGCTGTACGACCTCGTGCTGGATCTGGAGGAGCTGGAGCATCGCCTTTCTTCCATGAAGCTGCTTGGCTCCAAAGGGACGACCGGCACGCAGGCCAGCTTCCTCGAGCTGTTCGAGGGCGATCATGAGAAGGTGCGCGCCCTCGACCGCAAAATCGCCGAAAAGATGGGATTTGACGCCTGCCAGCCGGTTTCGGGGCAGACCTACTCCCGCAAGGTGGACAGCTTTGTGCTGAATACCCTGAGCGGCATTGCCCAGAGCGCGATGAAATTCTCCAACGACCTGCGCCTGCTCCAGCATTTGAAGGAGGTGGAGGAACCCTTCGAAAAGCATCAGATCGGCTCCTCTGCCATGGCGTACAAACGCAATCCCATGCGCAGCGAGCGGATTTCCTCCCTTGCGCGGTACGTGATCGCCGACACCGTCAACCCGGCCATCACCGCCGCAACCCAGTGGTTTGAGCGCACCCTCGACGACTCGGCCAACAAACGTATCAGCGTGCCGGAGGCCTTCCTCGCCATCGACGCGATTCTCAGCCTGTATATCAATGTAGTGGACGGGCTGGTGGTATATCCGAAGGTGATCGAGCAGCGGCTGTGGAAGGAGCTGCCCTTCATGGCCACCGAAAATATTATGATGCAGGCGGTCAAAAAAGGCGGCGACCGGCAGGAGCTGCATGAACGCATCCGGGTGCATTCGATGGCCGCCTCCCGCCGTGTGAAGGAGGAGGGGCTGGAGAATGATCTGGTCGACCGGATCGCGGCCGACCCGGTTTTCGGCATGACGAAGGAGGAAATTCTCCACGTCTTAAAGCCGGAGAATTTCGTCGGCCGCGCCCCGCAGCAGACGGCCGAGTTTGTGGAGGAGGTTATCCGCCCGATTCTGGAGGAGAACGCCGACCTCCTCGGCATTGAGGTGGAAATCAACGTATAGGCCCGGAAAGGCGGCCGAACATATACTCCGGGCGCTTTCTCACACTGCGCGAAGCGGGAGCGGGCTTTTCGCGCGCTATGTATTGGCGAACCGCTTTCCGGAGCATGAAAAAACTTTTTTGCACAACCGACACGGCACCCGAAAAACGATCGGATTTTTCGGGTGCCGTTTTCTCTTAAAACATACAGAAGAGCATGGGACGCCTCCGGCCGGGGTGTCGCCGTAAACTCCGAACGCACAGGACAAATTGGAGGCCGCAGTATGAACAAGCAGGAAATCTATACTTTCCTAAAGCGTAAAAACATCTGGCACCGGATCACAGAGCACGCCGCCGTTTACAACATGGCCGAGCTTGGCCAAATCGACATCCCCTATTCCGAGGCGGACGCCAAAAATCTGTTCGTGCGGGATGACAAAAAGAAAGCATATTACCTGATTACGGTGAGGGGAGATAAACGGGTCGACCTGAAAAAATTCCGGCAGCAGAACGGCACGCGTCCGCTCTCCTTTGCCTCGCCGGAGGATCTGATGGCTATTCTGCAGCTGGTTCCGGGGGCGGTTACCCCTCTCGGGCTTTTGAACGATTCGGAGCGCCGGGTGCGGGTCTTTATCGACGGCATTTTTTGAAGGTACCTTTTCTGATTGGCGTACACCCGAACGACAACACCGCAACCGTCCTGCTTAAAACCGAGGATCTGATCGAGCCCCTCAAGGCGCATGGCATCCCCGCCCACATGGCGGAGTTTTAACCCGCTCTACCGCTCTACCGCTTTACTGCCCTGCCATTCTGTCGCCCTACCGGCCGGACGTTTCCTATGCCTTTGCATTCCTTATAAAGGCGGCAGACAGCAGGATATTCCTGCAACTTCGACTACAAGTCACATGTCCATGACACGATGTTCGTCGTGTCATTTTTTGTCTTGATTTAGGCAAATTTTGTCCTTGCTATTTGCAGAACGTGAGTTTATGATCAGATTGTGTAAAAAAATATAAACTTGTTCTCATAATATGACAACATTTCTAAACTCTGTTTTCCGTGCACGAAAGCAGTAAAATATGCAGCGTGCATTGTTAAGTTGAAAAGTTTTTAAGGAGGATATTTATGAAAGCAAAACGCATTCTGGCCTGCATACTTTCGGCTGCCATGCTGATCAGTATGTTTGCCGCCACCAGCATTCCGAGCGTCAGCGCGGTCATCAGCGAAAGCGACCTGCTGCTCGACCTTGACTTCTCCGATTATAACGGAGAGGCGACCCTCACCGACAAAACCGGCAACCTCACGGTCGACATGACCGGCATTGAGGTTGGCGAAGGTCGGGAGGACGGCACCAAGGCCGCCCAGCTGGACGGCACCGACGCCATCCGGTGGAGAGGCGACGACTACGATCCTTTCGCGCTGACCGACACGGGATTTACCCTCTCGGTCTGGTACAACATCGCGGAGTATAAAGAGTGGACGCAGTGGTTCGCTTATGGCCGCCGGCAGGATTACGGCATGATCTGCCAGTACACCGGCACCGCCGCAGCCAACCCCAAGCTGAGCTATGGAACCCATCCCCAGATGAAGGAGAGCACCGGCTATCCCGGCATCAACACCTGGGCCATGGTAACCGTAAAACAGGACTACAGCACCAAGCTGCTTTCCGTCTATGTCAACGGGCAGCTGATTCAGGCTTCGGTTTGGAATTACACTATGAAGGATGTCGCCACCTATACCGAGGATGGCGCCAGCTACAACGCTTCCTACAACCTCGGCGCGCCGATCGACAGGAACAACTGCTGGGATTACTGGAGCGGCGACGGCAAGCTGAACGGTCTGATCGGCTCCTGCGCCATTTACGGACGTGCCCTGACCGACTCGGAAATTGCCAAGCTGTATGATTCGACCTATGTCGAGCCGGAGCAGCCTTCGGTCAGCAGCGGTCTGCTGCTCGACCTCGACTTCTCCGCGTATAATGGAGAGGCTTCCCTCGCGGACAAGACCGGTAACCTCACGGTCGACATGACCGGCGTTGAGATCGGCGAGGGTCGGGAGGATGGAACTGCCTCCGCCAAGCTGAACGGCGAAACCGCCATCCGCTGGAGAGGCGAGGACTATGATCCCTTTATCCACACCGATACCGGCATGACCATCAACATGTGGCTCAGCGTCGACAGCTTTAAAGAGTGGTCGCACTACTTCTCCTACGGCAGGGTAGTCGGCTACGGCCTGGTCATGCAGTACAGCACCGCGCATGCCGTGCATTACAATATGGTTTACGGCAGCAAGGCGACCGACGATGGCGACAACGCCTACCCCGGAACCGGCAGCTGGATGATGGTTACTATGACTCAGGATTATGCGACCAACTCCCTCTCCCTGTATGTCAACGGCGAGCGCAAGCTGGTCAGAGAAATGCCGGCCGATATGAAGGATGTTGCGACCTTCGGCAGCTATAATGCACAGTACAACATTGGTGCTCCGGTCAGCATCTTCGATCAGTGGTCGTCCGACGGCAAGCTGAATGGCCGCGTCGCTTCCTTCCAGATCTATGGAAGCGCCAAGACGGAGGAAGAGGTTGCAGAGCTGTTCAATCCGACCCCGGCCATTGATCAGGAGGCGATCGACAATGTGATCTCCCTGATTGACGAGATCGGCG
>UQRS01000052.1 GCA_900543525.1 uncultured Oscillospiraceae bacterium | reverse complement strand
GGTAGCTTGAACAATTTTTATTCTTATTTTTGTCTAACTTTTTGGGGTCACTTCAGAAACAGCTGCGGGTTTTGTATAGCTTCTTTTGGTTTTGACGCCGCCCATAAAAAATGTTCCTTCAGCAAGCTTTACAAAAAAAGCGGAAGGCAAAATTTTAATGAGAGGCGGCAGGTTAGCCGGTCGGCCATTCGGCCGTTCGCCTGGCGGATGGTCGTTCGGCCAGTCCGCTCACCCGACATCCGGTCGGTCAGTCGGTCAGTCCTCCTCCCTCTGGCTGGTGGGGGCGGCCGGAATCTGCTGCTTCAGAGAGGCGCGGGTCTTGCGAACCTCGGCCAGATTAGCGGTCAGATTCTCATCAGCGCGGCGCATGATGTCGTCCACAAAATCCTGCGCAGCCTTGCGCATTTCCTTCGCCTTGTTCTGCGCGGTAGCCATGATCTCGCCCGCTTTTTCCTGCGCCATGCGGGTGATTTCCTCCTGCGCGACCATTGCCTTGGCGCGCTCTTCCGCCGCACGGATGATGTTGTCCGCCTCCCGCTTGGCGGTGTTGATGATGTCCGACCGGTCAGAGACAATCCCGCGCGCCTGCTTTACCTCCGCCGGGATGTTCAAACGCACATCGTCGGCTACCGTCCGCAGCTTCTCCGCGTCGATAATCACCTTACCGCCCGGTAATTTCATGCATTTTTCCAGCATTTCATCAATCTGATCCATCAATTCTTCAACATTCATTTTATTCCTCTTCCTTTCATATCGGATGTGCGGATGAACCGTGCATCAATCGTCTTTTTACCGTATCGTGAATAACCTCGGGAACAAAATCCCGAATATCGCCGCCTTTGCTCCCGATCTCCTTCACCATGCTGGAGCTGAGATACATATTGTTGGCCGCCGTGGTCAGAAACAGCGTCTCCACATTCGGGTTGAGCTTTCGGTTGGTCAGCGCCATCTGAAATTCATACTCGAAATCCGACATGGCGCGAAGGCCTTTGACAATCGCGCGTGCGCCGACCTTCTCGGTATAGTCGGCGAGCAATCCGGCATAGCAGTCCACCTCGACATTCGAGATGCCGCAGGTCGCAAGCTCAAGCATGTGCATGCGTTCCTCCACCGAAAAGCTGGGAGATTTGCTCGTGTTGCTCATCACAACTACGATCACTTTTTTAAACATCCGGGCGGCGCGGCGGATAACGTCGATATGTCCGACCGTCACCGGATCAAAGCTTCCCGGACAGACAGCGGTAATCCCGTTCAAACCTCACGCTTCCTTTCTGTACATGGTTACAAAAATCTTGCCGTAGCGATACCGGCGCACGGCCGAAAAACGGCCGACCGTCGCGGGCAACTCCACCTCTTCCGGGTGTTCGCAGAGGATGACGCCATGCTCCTGCATCACCTTTTCGGTTTGACGCAGTGCCTCCGGCAGAAGGCCGGCCTTATACGGCGGATCCAGAAAAGCAATATCAAACCGCTCGCCCGTCTGCATCAGGAAGGCGGTGTACTCTCCCCGCACGACCCGTGCACGATCGGCAAAGCCGGTTTCCTTCAAATTGCGGGCGACAACGTCGACCGCCTGCCGGGAGACGTCCACAAAAACTGCGGAGGCCGCGCCGCGGCTGAGAGCCTCAATCCCCATCTGACCGGAGCCGGCAAACAGATCAAGAAAACGGCGACCCTCCACCTCAAACTGGATGATGCTGAAAATGGCTTCCTTAACACGGTCGGTGGTCGGACGCACATCCTCCCCCTCCAGCGTTTGAAGCCGGCGGCCGCGTGCCGTGCCGGTAATTACTCTCATCGCTAACGCTCCCATCTGAATTCATTTTATTATCCCATCCTTTGCGCTGTTTTGTCAATACTTTTTTGACGATTTTTATAAATTTAACGGAATATTCACAGAGCCAAAAAAGCAGCGCCGTCCTCGGAACCCCTTCCGAAAACGGCGCTGCATTTTCTTTTTTCGGTTCACCGGCAAAACGCCGCAGGGGCACGATGAAGCTTATCGGATGAAGCCGATTTTCTTCATCGCCTTGCCCAGAGTGCGGTTGGCAATTCTGGCCGCACGCTGTGCCCCGTCGGCATAGACCTTCTCCACATAATCCTTTTCGGCGGAAATCTGCGCATACCGCTCCCGGATGGGACGCAGCGCCTCCACAACCGCTTCGCCCACGGCCGTTTTGAACTCACCATAGCCCTTGCCCTCAAAGGCGGTGGTGATCTCCTCCGCCGTCTGGCCGGTGACGGCCGAGTAGATGCCGATCAGGTTGTTGATGCCAAGCTTCCCTTCGCCGACGCAGACCTTCGCCTCCGAGTCGGTCACCGCACGCTTGAATTTGCGCATAATCTCCTCCGGCGTGTCGAGGATGCCGACCCAGGCGTTGATATTCTCATCCGATTTGGACATCTTTCTGGTCGGGTCCTGCAGCGACATGACCCGCGCGCCGGTTTTGGGAATGTACGGCTCGGGAATTTTAAAAACATCACCGTAGATTCCGTTGAACCGGCCGGCAATGTCCCGGGTAATCTCCACATGCTGCTTCTGATCGGCGCCGACCGGGACATAGTCCGGCTGGTAGAGCAGAATATCCGCCGCCATCAGGTCGGGATAGGAGAACAGCCCCACATTGACGTTGTCGGCATGCTTGGCCGACTTATCCTTAAACTGGGTCATGCGGGACATCTCCCCAAACTGGGTGTAGCAGGAGAGGATCCAGGCCAGCTCGGCGTGCGCCGGCACGTGCGACTGGATGAAGAGGATGGACTTCTCCGGGTCGAGGCCGATGGCCAGCAGCAGCGCACAGGTCATCTTGATCTGGGCACGCAGCTTGGCAGGGTCCTGCCGCACCGTAATGGCATGGAGGTCGGCCACCGCGTAGATGCAGTCGAACTCCTCCTCCATGGCGGCCCAGCTTTTCAGCGCGCCCAGGTAATTGCCGAGGGTCAGAATGCCGCTCGGCTGGATGGCGCTGAGGGTACGCTTTTTATCTTGCGTCGTTGTTTCACTCATAAAAATCAGCCTTTCTGAACGCCGCGCCCGGAATATGGAGGCCCGGACGGGCGGTTTTCCGACTGCCCTTTCGGCAGAGGGTATTTGCAGAGGTTATTTTTTCAGCATCTCCAAAGCGACCTGCTCCAGGATGGCCATTCCCTTTTTCATCTGTTCATCGGTGGGGGTGGAGAAATTGAGCCGGATGTAGTCGCACGGCTCACTCTCATCCATCAAGAAGGCGTTGCCGGGCACGACCGCCACGCCGGCCTTGACCGCCGCGGTGCAGAAGGCGGGCATATCCAGCCCGGCCGGCAGCTTCACCCAGAGGAAAAGCCCGCCCTCAACCGGGTTGTAGGAAAAGCCGTGGGGGCAGAGGTGCCGGTCAAGCAGAGACATCATCAGCCCGGCCTTGCGCTTGTAAATCTTCTGAATATCGGCAAGATGGGCGTCAAAGTCGCACTGGGTCAGATAAGCGTGGGAAACCAGCTGCGACCAGATGTTGGTGTGCACGTCGTTAACCTGCTTGCAGACCACCATCTTGGAAATGATCGCCTCCGGCGCGATGGCGTAGCCGACGCGGAGTCCGGCGGCAACCACCTTGGACAGCGATCCGGCGTAGATCACCAGCCCCTCGGTATCCAAACTCTTGATCGGGGGAATCGTCTCTCCGGCAAAGCGGGTCTCTCCATACGGGTTGTCCTCCAGAATCAGCACGCCGTACTGCTTGGCGAGGGCGTAAAGCTTCTTCCGTTTTTCAAGGGACATGGTAACGCCCGACGGGTTCTGAAAATTCGGGATGGTGTAGATAAACCGGACGTTCTGCTCGGTTTTGAGCGCCTGCTCCAAAAGCTCCAGATTCATGCCGTCCGCCTCAACCGGCACGCCGCAGAGATGCACGCCGTACGACCGGAAGGCGTTGAGCGACCCGATAAAGGAGGGGCTTTCACAGATGACCATGTCCCCCTCGTTGCAGAAAACCTTGGAAACCAGCTCCATCACCTGATTGGCGCCGCTGGTAACGAGCAGACGGTCGCCCTCTGTCCCGACGGCGTACTTCTCCTGCATATACCGGAAGAGATGCTCCCGCAAAGCCGGATACCCTTCGGTAATGGAATATTGCAGCGCGTCGATCGGCCGGGTTTCAAAAATCTCGGCCGAGAGGCGGCGGATCTCCTCCACCGGGAAGGCGTCCGGAGCGGGGTTGCCCGCCGCGAAGGAGATGATTCCCGGCTGAGAGGTGAACTTCAAAATCTCTCTGATGGCGGAGGGCTGCAGCTTGCTGATCCGCCTGGCAAATGTATATTCCATATAAAAGCGCTTCCTTTCCTTTTGCATCCGGGCAGGCGTTGCGGCGGATTTTGCAGAGTGTTTTTCGTCCCGCCGGAATTTCCCAAGAGCGCCTACGCATGCGATAATATAATATTTTAGCACATTCCGTCCGGTTTGAAAAGGGGGAAAATCTCGGTCCTCTTCTTTTTGAAAATCTCCGCATTTCTTAAAAAAATTTCCGGCTTTTCCGGCCTTCCGGTTTCTTACACTTGCTCCGCTTTTCCGGCCGCCGACGGGCAACGCATGCATGAAGCGGCGAGCCTTTTTGGATAAACAAAAACGCCCGATCTGCCGCCCGCGGTATGGGAAGGCCGCCCCCCTCTGCCAAAATTCTTTTTCGGCCGGGAAAAGGTTTTGATTTTTTGGGAAAATATGATATACTAAAAAATATAATACAAAAAATCATAAAATGGACAGGAGGCGTCTGCCGCACACTGTGGGAGGCGAGAAAGCCCTCTGAGCACTGTTTTATCCGAAAGGTGATGCATGATGAAGGAAAATTTATCCATGCTGGTTGATTTGTATGAGATGACCATGTCCAACGGCCTTTTCGACACCGGGCGGGAGGAGACGACGGCTTACTTCGACCTCTTCTTCCGCAAGGTTCCGGACGACGGCGGCTTTGCCATCATGGCCGGGCTGGAGCAGATGATCGAACATCTGCAAAACCTCCGCTTTTCAAAGGAGGATATCGCCTATCTGCGCGGGCTGAACCGCTTTGACGAGCGTTTTTTGCAGCTGCTCGAAAATTTCAAGTTCGTCTGCGACGTCTGGGCCGTACCGGAGGGGACGCCGATCTTCCCCGGTGAGCCGATCGTCACGGTTCGCGGCCCGATGATTCAGGCCATGCTGGTGGAGACCATGCTGCTGCTCACGGTCAACTATCAATCCCTGATCGCGACAAAGGCCTGCCGCATCGCCCGCGCGGCGCAGGGGCACAGCGTAACCGAGTTCGGCGCCCGGCGGGCGCACAGCTATGACGCGGCAGTGTACGGCGCCAGAGCGGCCTACATCGGCGGCGCGGAGTCGACCTCCAACCTCATGGCGGCCAAGCGCTTCGGCATTCCCCCGGCCGGCACCATGGCGCACAGCTGGGTGCAGCTTTTCGACAGCGAGCTGGAGGCTTTCAAGGTCTATGCTGCCCGGTATCCCAGCCAATGCGTCCTGCTGGTGGACACCTACAACACCCTGAAATCCGGCCTGCCGAACGCGATCAAAACCTTTGACGAGGTGGTTGTGCCGGCCGGCTGCCGGCCAATGGGCATCCGGATTGACAGCGGCGACATCACCTATCTGAGCAAAAAGGCGCGCAAGATGCTGGATGACGCGGGTTATCCCGACTGCCACATCTTTGTCTCCAACTCGCTGGACGAATACCTCATCCGCGACATGCTGATGCAGGGGGCAAAGGTGGACAACTTCTGCGTGGGAGAGCGGCTGATCACCGCCTCGAGCGAGGCGGTCTTTGGCGGCGTGTACAAGCTTGCCGCAATCGAGCGGGATGGAATCCTTATCCCCAAAATCAAGATCAGCGAAAACGTCTCCAAAATCACGCTGCCCGGCTTTAAGAGCTGCTGGCGCCTCTTCGACCGGGAGAGCGGGAAGGCCATCGCCGACGTGATCACGCTGGCCGATGAGCATATCGACGACACCCAGCCCTATGAAATTTTTGACCCGGAATACACCTGGAAGCGCAAAACCATCCGCAACTTCATCGCGCGGCGGCTGCTGGTTCCGATTTTCGACGCCGGGCAGCTGGTTTATGAAAGCCCCTCCGCCCAGAGCATCAAGCGCTACTGCAAAGGGCAGGTGGAGACCCTTTGGGAAGAGGTGCAGCGGTTTGAAAAGCCGCACAAATACTATGTGGACTACTCCGAAAAGCTCTGGAATCTGCGGCAGAAGCTGCTTTCGGAAAAGCGCGTATAATTTTCGTCCCGGAGGATATGTGAAAAGGAGATTTTGAAAAATGAAACGTTGCACGGCTGTTTTGCTTTTGCTGACCATGCTGCTTTCTCTCGCCGCCTGCAGCGGGAAGGAGGCTGCGGTCGCTTCTTCCGATACGGCGGCCGCCTCCTCTAAAGCGGCGCACACGGTGGATGTGCTCTCCTACGCGGTGGAGGGGGTTATCCCCGGGGTGGACGTCGCCCTCGGCACCTACATCGGCACCGTGAAGGAGATGTACAACTACACCCCGCCGAGTGAGGAGACCGCGCCCCCCTCGCAGGAGGCGGAGGACGGCCATAACCACGGCTTTGATATGACCATTTACGATTCCTACACCCAGGTGAAGGTCGACCTCGGCGACACCTACCTGTTTTACAAAACGAAGTATGAGGGCAGCGGCATTTCCCGGATTGTCTGCTTCAAGGACGCCTTCGATTTTCAGATCGGCATCACCATGCCGGAGGATGTAAAGGCCGCCATTGACGCCGCCCCCACCCGGGAGGAGGCGGTCACGCAGGTCGATTTTCTCCCCTCGACGCCGGCCTCCTTCTCGGTTGTCAGCTACACAACCAACGATCACACCGTGGATTTCTACTTTACCGACGATTTTCTGACCTGCACGGTGCTGACCGACAACCGCTACTGGACGGAATCCTGAGGCAAAGGCGGTGCGCCCTCTCCCCCGGCCGTTACTTATGGAATAACCGCAAAAAATGCAGTGCTTTGACAACCGAAGCACTGCATTTTTTACGAAGATAACCAAAGCGCCTTTTTCGCAGTATTCCTGCAAAAAGGCGCTTTGCGTTTTTATGTGCTGTTTTCTTTAAAGAGGCGTGCGCTCGCCCTCCCGCAGCAGGCGGCCGGTGCAGCCGTCGGCCAGGACGCCGGTAATCTCCACCGGGCAGATCCGCCCGCAGAGGGATTTATCCCCCGGCGTCAATACGTGGGTATAGTTTTCGCTGTAGCCCGAGAGCAGACCGTCGGCAAACTGCTCAAAAAGCACCTGTACTACGCAGCCGACCTGCCCCTCATGAAAGCGGTCGGCCGCCTCTTTGGCGGCGGCGGACATAAGGGAGGCGCGGCGCGCCTTCTCCTTCTTCGGGATCTGATCCGGCATGACGGCCGCCCGGGTTCCCGCCCGGCGGGAGTAGGCGAAAACATGGCTGCGGGCAAAGCCGATCTCCTTTACATATTCGGCCGAGGCGAGAAAATCCTCCTCACGCTCTCCCGGGAAGCCGACCATAACGTCGGTGGTCACGCTCGGGTTTGAAAAAGCGCGGCGGATGCGGGTCACAAGATCGGTGTAGAAAGCGGTGTCATAGTGCCGGTTCATCCGTTTTAAGGTTGCGTCGCAGCCCGATTGGAGGGAAAGATGAAATTGCGGGCAGAATTTTTCCTCTGCCGCAAGACGGGCGAGGTCGTCATCGGTGATCTGATCCGGCTCGAGCGAGCCGAGCCGCACCCGCGAAATGCCCTCGACCGAGCAAACGGCCGAAACCGCGTCGCACAGCCGCTCTCCGGTATCCCTGCCATAGGCCGACAGGTTGATGCCGACCAGCACAATTTCCCGATACCCGGCGAGGGCGAGGCGCGCCGCCTCCGCCCTTATATCCGCCGCCGGACGGGAGCGCACAACGCCCCGCGCGGTCGGAATAATGCAGTAGGTGCAGTACCGCTGACAGCCATCCTCTATTTTCATAAACGCGCGGGTGCGCTCCTCAAATCGGCCGATGCCGGGCGTGTTGAACCGCTCAGTTCGGTCGTGGGGCGCAACCTCCACGATCCGCACCCGGTCGGAGAGATATTCCTCCGTTTTCTGCAGGACCATTCCCGCGTCCCGGTTGCCGAGGATGACGTCCACACAGTCCAGCGCCTCCGCCTCCTCCGGGAAGGCCTGCGCCATGCAGCCGATCAGCACGATGGCCGCCGTGGGGCAGAGTCGGCGGTATTTCCGGCAGAGCTGCCGGGTTTTTCGATCACTCTCGGCCGTGACGGTGCAGGAATTGATGATGACCGCATCGACCTCCTCCCCCTCTTCAGCGGAAAGGTAGCCCGCGGCTTCGAACCGCTCGCGGATGGCCTCGGTCTCATACTGATTCACCTTGCAGCCAAGGGTAATAAACAAAACTTTCATAATCGGGCAAAAACTCCTCAAAATAATCTATTGCAAAGCTTTTGAAAAAATCCGGTGGCAGAAGCAGCCTCCTTTTTTCCTGCGGCTATTATACTCGATTTTCCCCCCGGATTCAACCGTACCTTGCCGGAATGTGCATTTTTCGCCGCGGAATATCTGCACAAAACCCGTGGATATCCCCCGATTTAACACTTGACGGGAGGGAAAATAAGTGCTATGATTAGGCAGGTTTCAATAAAATGCATTTTTCGCGGGAGAAGTCGGCCGCCGGGCGGCGCGCACTTTCCCGCGCACAGTTTATGAAAAGCTGTCTTCAACCAAAGAGGGAGGCGAAAAGTTTGATCGAGAGGGAAATCATGCTGCGCAGCATTGAGGACGTCAAGAATTTTGTCAACATCACCATGTCTCACCCGTATGATACCGAAATCATCTCGGGCAAATACACGGTAAATGCAAAGTCCATCATGGGCATTTTCAGCGTGGATCTCACCAAGCCGCTGCATGTCATCGCGCATTGCGAGGAGGATGACGGCATCTCCGCACAGATCGAGCCCTACGTTTATGTAGCTGAAAAAAAATAATGCTCCGCAGTTTTTAAAAAGAAAAAAGGGGGAGGCTCCGCATTTTTTAGCGGGAGTCTTCTCCTTTTTTCCGCCCTTTTCGGGGCAGAAAAAAGCGCACCGCAGTGCAGCGGCTCGGCGGCTCTCCGCCCCACCTTGCCGCAAAGCGCAAAACCGGGCGGGGGAAAAGAACCTTCCCCCTTTTTTTGTCGGCCCATTTTCCATACTCGGGAAAGCAAAGGCCGGCTCTTTTAAGAAAAACGATACGTTTTCTTAAAAGAGCCGGCCTGATTTACGCTTTATCCCGGGCGGCGCCCAAAGATTTTCCCAAAAGCATTCTGCGCCTTAAGCCTTAAACGCGCTCCAGATGCTGCTTGATCGCCGCAAAGGAGGCGTCGCTGATATCATGCTCGATCTTGCAGGCGTCCTCCGCCGCATTTTTTTCATCCACGCCGAGCTGTATCAAAAACGCCGTCAGGATGGTATGCCGCTCATAAATTTTCCGGGCGACCTCCTCCCCTTCCGCGGTCAGGGAGAGGTGTCCCTCTCCGTCGGCCGTCAGGTAGCCCCCCTGCTTCAGAAGGCCGACCGCCCGGCTGACGCTGGGCTTGGAAAAGCCCATCTCCTCCGCCACGTCGACCGACCGGATGACGCCCCCTTTTTGAGAGAGTATAAATATGGTCTCAAGATACATTTCGCCGGACTCCTGCAAATGCATAATCAGACCTCCTCTTTTCATAAAATATCATGCCGTCAGACATGCTTCTTAATAGAATAGCATATAATTCAAAAAACTGCAAGTAAGAAAGCGGCAGCCCGGCCAAAATTTAAAAATCCGGCCGCGCTGCCGGTATGGAGAAAACTTACAATCTTTCGGTTAGCAAGTCCTAACTCATTTTGCAAAATGCCGAAATTTTGCGAAAAATTTCTTCTCTCCCCCGAAACCCCTTGACAAGCCGAAAAAAAGCACGTATTATGTAGACAATTAGCGGGCGCTAACCAATTTCTATAGTATAGAGTTAGATAATGCTAATTAAAATCCTGCGTAATAAGGAAGGATGTACTATGATGCCTTTAACACTCGCGTCAGTCGGCGAGGAGAACACAATCAAGAAAATCGGCGGTAATCCGGAGGTTAAAAAGCATCTCGAGGATTTGGGCTTTGTGGCCGGCGGAAGCGTTAAGATCATCAACTCGTTGGGCGGAAATGTCATCGTCAACGTCAAGGACGTCCGCGTCGCCATCAGTGAAGAGATGGCCCGCAAAATCATGATCTGATTTACGGTGTCTCGTGAGCAAACGGACTGTGCAGAGCGCCGCTTTACTGCATCGGCTTTACACACTCCGGTTTTAATGGAGCGGATACTCTCCATAAATTTTTAAGGAGGAATAGGAAATATGAAAACACTCAGGTCAGCAAAGATCGGCGAAACCGTGAAAGTCGTCAAGCTCCACGGCGAAGGCCCGGTCAAGCGCCGCATCATGGACATGGGCATCACCAAGGGCACGGAGGTCTTCGTGCGCAAGGTAGCGCCTCTGGGCGACCCCATGGAGGTCACTGTCCGCGGCTATGAGCTTTCTCTGCGCCGGGCAGACACGGAAATGATCGAAGTCGAGTAATTCAAATTTCATGAAGGCCGACTGCGGCCTGACAGAAGGAGCATATGAAATGGAAAAACAGATTAAAATTGCTCTGGCGGGCAACCCGAACTGCGGCAAGACGACGCTGTTCAACGCCCTGACCGGTTCGAACCAGTTCGTCGGCAACTGGCCCGGCGTCACCGTGGAGAAGAAAGAGGGCAAGCTGAAAAAGCACAGCGACGTGGTCATCATGGACCTGCCCGGCATCTACTCCCTCTCCCCCTACACCCTTGAGGAGGTCGTCGCCCGTAACTACCTGATCGACGAGCGTCCCGACGCCATCCTGAACATCATCGACGGTACGAACCTCGAGCGCAACCTCTATCTGACCACCCAGCTGACCGAGCTGGGCATCCCCGTTGTCATCGCCATCAACATGATGGACGTGGTCCGCAAGAACGGCGACAAGATCAACGTGGAGGAGCTGAGCCGCGAGCTGGGCTGCAAGATCGTGGAGATATCCGCTCTGAAGGGCGAGGGCATTATGGAGGCCGCCGAGGCCGCCGTGCAGGCCGCCAAGTCCACCAAGACCGTTCCCATGCACACCTTCTCCGGCCCCGTGGAGCACGCCATCGCCCACATCGAGGAGGCCGCCGTACATAACCTGCCCGAGGAGCAGCAGCGCTGGTACGCCATCAAGATCTTCGAGCGCGATGACAAGGTGCTGGATCAGCTGAAGATCGACCCGACCGTCATGGCCCACATCGAGGAGGACATCAAGGCCGCCGAGAAGGAGCTGGACGACGATGCCGAGTCCATCATCACCAACGAGCGCTATGTGTACATCGCCGAGATCATCAAGGCGTGCTATAAGAAGAAAAACGCCGGTCAGCTCTCCGCCAGCGACAAGATCGACCGGGTCGTCACCAACCGCTGGCTGGGTCTGCCCATCTTCGCCGTGGTCATGTTCCTGGTGTACTACATCTCCATGGTCACCGTTGGCTCCGCCGCTACCGACTGGGCGAACGACGGCCTGTTCGGCGACGGCTGGCACCTGTTCGGCATTGGCTCCAAGGCATATACCGAGGCCAGCGACGAATATACCGCCGCCACCCAGGCCGTAGACGCCTTCCTGGGGCTGGACACCGAGGCGGAGGACTTCGATGCCGGCGCCGCCCTGGCCCGGATAAAGTCCTTCGTTCCCACCTCCGACACCGCCACCGTGGATGTGGAGGATGAGGAGACCCTGGCCGTCAACACCATGACCGCCTACTATGACGCCCTGCCCCAGGATGCCGACAAGCGGGACGATGTGGTGCAGATGACCTATGTGGACGCCGCGGCCTATCTGGAGGCAAATGGCTTTGAGGCCCCTGACCCCGCCGACTACGGCGTGTGGGTGCCCGGTGTTCCTGTGCTGGTGGGCAACGCGTTGGAGTCCGCCGGTGCTGCCGACTGGCTGTCCGGCCTGATCCTTGACGGTATCGTGGCCGGTGTCGGCGCGGTGCTGGGCTTCGTGCCCCAGATGCTGGTTCTGTTCCTGCTGCTGGCGTTCCTGGAGGCCTGCGGCTACATGGCCCGTATCGCCTTCGTGCTGGACCGTATCTTCCGCAAGTTCGGCCTGTCCGGCAAGTCCTTCATCCCCATGCTGATCGGTACCGGCTGCGGTATCCCCGGCGTTATGGCCTCCCGTACCATCGAGAACGAGCGCGACCGCCGCATGACCATCATGACCACCACGTTCATCCCCTGCGGCGCCAAGGTGCCCTTCATCGCTATGATCGCCGGCGCCATCTTCGGCGGCAGCGCATGGGTGTCCACCTCCGCTTACTTCATCGGCATGGCCGCCATCGTGATCTCCGGCATCATGCTGAAGAAGACCAAGATGTTCTCCGGCGAGCCTGCTCCCTTCGTTATGGAGCTGCCCGCTTACCACTGGCCCACCCTGGGCAACGTCCTGCGTTCCATGTGGGAGCGCGGCTGGTCCTTCATCAAGAAGGCCGGTACCATCATCCTGCTGTCCACCATCTTCGTGTGGTTCACCAGCTACTTCGGCTGGGTGGACGGTCAGTTCCAGATGCTGTCTGACGAGCAGATCGACTGCTCCATCCTGGCTGCCATCGGCGGCGCTATCGACTGGATCTTCGCACCTCTGGGCTGGGGCAACTGGCAGGCGGTGGTTGCATCCATCACCGGTCTGGTGGCCAAGGAGAACATCGTCGGTACCCTGGGCGTTCTGTACGGCGGCGGCGACGGCAGCGTGTATGACGCCATGGCCGCAGCCTTCACTGCCATCACCGCTTACAGCTTCCTGGTGTTCAACCTGCTGTGCGCTCCCTGCTTCGCCGCCATCGGCGCCATCAAGCGCGAGATGAACAGCGCCAAGTGGACGTGGTTCGCCATCGGCTATCAGTGCGGCTTCGCCTATGTGATCGCCCTGATGATCAACCAGTTCGGCAGCCTGTTCACCGGCAACGCCAACATCCTGGGCGTCATCGTGTCCGTGATCCTGCTGGCCGGCATCATCTATATGCTGTGCAAGCCCTATAAGGAAGCCACCAAGCTGGCTGTCAAGTAAAACAGCCTATATCAGATTTTGAAAGGAGTGACATTTCATGCTGGAATGGCTGACAGCGAATCTGGGCACCATCCTCATCAGTGCCGGTCTACTTGCCGTTGTGATCCTCATCATCCGCTACCTGCTGCGCCAGAAAAAGGCGGGAAAGTCCTCCTGCGGCGCCGGCTGCGCCCACTGCGCCATGCACGGCCAGTGCCACAGCCAGAGCTGCAAGCACTGAACAGGGCAGGGGGAACGTGGAAACACGCTCCCCCTGCGTCCCAAAGGGAGGTATCACTATGATCGAAACGATTCTGAAGGTGGACGGCATGGCCTGCGGTATGTGCGAGAGCCACATCAACGATACCGTCCGCAACCGGTTCCCGGTGCAGAAGGTCACGTCCTCCCACACCAAGGGCGAGACGGTGATCCTGTCTCCGGAGCCCCTGGATGAGCAGGCGCTGCGCGCCGCCATCTCCGCCACCGGCTATACGGTCACGGCGGTGGACGCTCATCCCTATGAAAAGAAGGGCTTGTTCTCGTTCCATAAGAAGTAAGCCCTTGCTTTCACAACAAAAAAGCGCCCAGCGGCGCTTTTTTGAAAACCAACGGTTAAAGAACCTTAACCAAGAATAAACAGGTGCGCTGCGCCGAAGAATACGATAGAAACGAACAGAAAGGAAAGTGAGATATGAGCGTTGTGATCCTGGGCGGCAACGAGTGCATGGAGCGCCGCTACAAAGAACTCTGCCAGTCCTACAAATGCTCCGCCAAGGTGTTCACCAAGCCCGCCGGCGGACTGAAAAACAAGCTGGGAAGCCCCGACCTGATGATCTTCTTCACCTCCACCATGTCCCACAAGCTGGTGCAGAGCGCGCTCAGCGAGCTGAAGGGGACGCCCACCCGCATCGAGCGCTGCCATACCAGCTCCCTGTCCGCTCTGCGGAGCATTCTGGAAAAGCACGCCGTGTAAGGGGGTGGCCGCATGTCCGAAGAACTGATGGTGCGCCAGTGCGCGCCCACGCTGGCCGGTATCAAGACCGGCAGCCTGTTCCCCTGTCCCTGCACCAGCCGGGAGGAGCTTCTGTGCCAGGTGCGCAGTCTCAACCGCCGTCTGTCCCCTAAGGGACTGTGCCTGCTGCCGCTGCGGTTCACGCCGGGCAGCGTCCTGCTGTATCTCTACCGCCCCGCTACCTTGCGCCGCGACCTCAGCGACGGTCTGGCGCGTGACATACTGGCGCAGGCGGGCTATGAGGGCGACAGCTGCGGGCGCTGCGTGGCCACGCTGATCCGCCGCCTGCGGCAGGGCAGCGACTTTCCCCACGAGATCGGCCTGTTCCTCAGCTACCCTCCTGAGGACGTGCGCGGCTTCGTGGAGAACCATGCCTGCAACTACAAGTGCGCGGGACTGTGGAAGGTCTATGGAGACGAGCGTCAGGCACAGCGGCTGTTTGACCGGTTCAAGCGCTGCACGGACACATATTACAGACTCTGGCAGGCCGGTGCCACCATTGAGCAGCTGGCTGTGGCGGGGTAAAAGAAAGGAAACGAATATCATGAAAAAGACTGCTGTTATCTACTGGAGCGGCACCGGCAACACCGAGGCCATGGCCAACGCCGTGCTGGAGGGCATGAAGTCCGCCGGCGCGGATGCCGCCCTGCTGACCGTCGATCAGGTGAACACCGCCGATCTGGGCAACTACGCCGCCATCGCCTTCGGCTGCCCGGCTATGGGCAGCGAGGTGCTGGAGGAGATGGAATTCCAGCCCATGTTCGACGCCTGCAAGAACTGCCTGGGCGGAAAGGCCGTGGCGCTGTTCGGGTCCTACGGCTGGGGCGACGGCGAGTGGATGCGCTCCTGGGAAAAGGACTGCGCCGATGCGGGCATCAATCTGGTCTGCGACAGCGTCACCTGCTGCGAAGCTCCCGACGATGCCGCGCTGGACGCGCTGCGCGCCATGGGCAAGACGCTGGCGGAATGACCGCCGTTACGTTCCTGCGCCGCCGCCTGCGGCAGCGCGGGCAGACGCTGCTGCCGCTGCTGGCCGTACTCTCCGCGGCCGCTGCGCTGAGCAATTGAGCAATTGAGCAGCTGAAAAGCGCCCCGACGGGGCGCTTTTCAGACTGTCAAAAAACCTGCCCGGTTACAAGTATCGGAGGGAAGATACCATCGCTTGACAAGGACAGACTCGCCTGCCAGCGTGTCTTTCCGGCGCTTTTTGCCCTTTTCGCCTTGGCGGGCGTCAGCCCGCCTGCGT
>UQRS01000051.1 GCA_900543525.1 uncultured Oscillospiraceae bacterium | reverse complement strand
GCGACGGTGTGCAGTACACAATCTGCAGCGCTGCCAACACGGCCTCTACTCCCGCCCTCGGCGAGTAAGCGCTCGATAGAAGGCAGAACCGATTTTTGAATAAGCTTTACGCCCGGCAGAGTCACTCTGCCGGGCGTTTGCTGTTTGAAGCGATGTTACCCTCTATCCGATAACTTCTTGAACTTTTCACACTTAATTGCATCCCCCAATGCCGGCCGGGATTCCAAAGGGGCGGGCTCCTTTGGTCGCTCAGGAGGGGGGTCAAAGGGGGAAGCGTCCCCCTTTGGAATCCCCCATCTTCCTGCATCATATGCTCACCCCATCTTACTGAATTTTTTCGCTCCCCATCGCCCCTCTTTTAAAAATTTCATCTTACCCATGTCTGCTGAGTTTCAAGAGCTTTTCACGCCTCGTTATTATTACAGTAATAAAGGGATGCCCGTCCAGCGATCAGGCATCCCTTCTTTTTTATATACAACTTAAAATTGCAAATGAAAACAGCCTTTACACAAGGCGGTTTAAAACCGCAAAAAGCCGCCCTCCAGCATCGACTGCGCCGCAAGCAGCACACCGGCTGCGCCGCTGTCGAAGTTCAGTCCCCCCTGCATCCAGGCGGCATACGGCTCGCGGAGCGGCGCGTCGGCCGACAGCTCGATCGACGCCCCGAGGGTGAAGGCTCCCGCCGCCATGATCACCTGCGAATCATAGCCGGGCATGTCCCACGGCTCCGGCGTGACAAAGGCGTCGACCGGCGCCCCCTTCTGCATCCCCTGGCAAAAGGCGATCAGCGCCTCCGGCGAGCGGAGAATTACCGATTGTATAATATCCGCGCGTCTTTCGCTGCTTTTTGGCGTAACCTCATACCCCAGCAATTCAAACAGCGCGGCGGCATAAAGGGCGGTTTTAAGCGCCTCCCCCGTGACGTGGGGCGCATGGAAAAGGCCCATATACAGCTCGCGGCTGTGTCCGAGGGTAGCGCCGACCTCCCGTCCTACGCCGGGCGCGGTCAGGCGATATGCGCACTTCTCCACCAGATCGGCGCGGCCGGCAATATATCCGCCGGTCGGCGCGATGCCGCCGCCGGGATTTTTGATCAGTGAACCGGCGATCAGGTCGACTCCAACCTCGCACGGCTCACGCTTCTCCACAAACTCGCCATAGCAGTTATCCACCATCACCAGCGTGTCGGGAGAGACCTCCTTCACCGCGCGGCAAAGGGCGCCGATCTCCTCCACCGAGAGGCTGGGGCGCAGGCTGTAGCCCCGCGACCGCTGGATATAGGCCAGCTTGTACCGCTTTTCGGAGAGCGCCTCACGGATGGCGTCGAGGTCGGGGCGGCCGTCCTCTCCCAAAGCGACCTCATCATACGCCACGCCAAAGTCGGCCAGCGAGCCGTCCGAAGGCCCGTCGATCCCCAAAACGCCGATCAGGGTATCGTAAGGCCGCCCGGTCAGCGCCAGCATCCGGTCGCCCGGCCGCAGCAGGCCAAAGAGTCCGACCGTCAGCGCATGCGTACCCGAGACGAAATTGTGCCGGATCAGGCTGTCCTCCGCCCCCATGACCCGAGCGAAAACCTTCTCCAGCGTTTCTCTTCCCCGGTCGCCGTAGCCGTAGCCGGTCGAGGCGGCAAAATGCGACTCACTCACCCCCTCGGCGATGAAGGCCGACAGCACCTTGAGCTGATTATAGCGGGTGACCTCCCCCACTTCGGCCAGCATGGGCGCGATTTGCTCCCGCGCCTTTCGGTCGAGGGTGCAGAGGGGTTCGGCTATGTTAAAAAAATCCAAATTGATCTCTCCTGTTCCGTTTTTATGGTAAATATATAGCAAAGCTTTAACATTCAGCAAACTATAGGCCATTGCGCTCAAAGCCATATTCAAAATAAGACCCCAGCGTTTTGACGCAAGGCGAAACGCATAGCAAAGGCAACGCAAAGCTTTAACATTCGGCAAACTATAGGCCTTTGCGCTCAAAGCCATATTCAAAATAAGACCCCGGCGTTTTGCCGCGAGGCGAAACACACAGCAAACGCACGATAAATTATAGCAAGTAGTAACTTTAAGCGTTTGCAATGTGACCTCCGTGTTCCATCTTTCTTCGGTGTTTTGCCGCAAGGCGAAACACACAGCAAACGCCCAGCAAACTGTAACAAGTAGTAATTTTAAGCGTTTGCGATGTGGCTCACGGCCGCCTCCCCCGCTGGGACAAAGCCCAGCCGGGTGTAAAAGCCGACCGCCTCCCCTCTGGCGAGGGCGAAAACCGGGCGTCCCTCCGGCAGCCGGGTCATCAATTCCTCCACCACCCGGCGGCCGAGGCCGCGCCCCCGCTCCTCCGGCAAAACGGCGACGCCCGAAAGCAGCGCCCCCTGCGGTGCGAGAAAAGCGGCCAGCGCCGCAGCGGCCGCGCGGCCGGAGGCCTCCCGCAGAATCTCCGCAGCGGCGGCGCCGTGCCGAACCCGGTGGCAGAGGTCGGGATACCATGCCTCATACGGCGGCGGCGCGGTTGCCTCTCCCCCATGTTGCAGCAGGGCATAAAGCGCAGGATAATCCACCGGCCGGGTAGGAAGCGCTCCGCCGCCCTCCCCCGGACGGGAGAGGATGGTCAGCCGCTCCTCCGCCTCTATATCCAGCGCCGCGGCCGCCGCGTATGACAGGAGGCAGGCGCGGCCGCCGACGCTTTGCAAAAAGAGCGCCAGCTCGGCAAAATCGGCACGATCGGTCGCATCCAGCGTAAAATCTCCGTCACAGGAAGAAAGCCAGGCGACCGCCTCCCCTTCAGAAGAGAGCTGCCGCCAGAAAAGCGCAAACCGCGCGGCAGTTCCGTATGCCTCCCGCAGGCCGCAGATCCGCACAGCAAAAGGATTTTCCCGAAAAACGGGAAAATCCTTTTCATCCGTCATCAGCCGGATCATTCCAAATTACCCGAGGCAATCTCCTCCGCCATGGCGCGAACCAGCGCGGCCGAAGCCTCTATATCCCGCAGATCGGCCAGGCAGGAGGCCGAGTGGATATACCGGCAGGGCACCGACACGGCCAGCGTCCGCACCCCGGCGCGGGATTTGTGAATTGAGCCGGCGTTGTTTCCGCCGGCCACCGCCGCCTTTGGCTGGCAGGGAATTCCAAGCCGCGCGGCCGTTTCCATCGCCGCGTCGTAATATCCCTTGTCGTACAGCGTCGCCCCGTCCATAAAGGAGAGCGCCGCCCCCGCGCCGAGACGGCAGACCTGCCGGTCGGCCGGAGTGCCCGCAAAATCGGCGGCCGTCGTCGCCTCCACCACGATGGCGGCCTGCGGTTCGACGGCATAGGCGGCCGTCTGCGCCCCGCGCAGGCCGACCTCCTCCTGCACCGAGAAAACAAAGGTCATGTCGTATTCCAGCTCGGAAAGCAGCAGCGAAAGCAGAATTGCGCAGCCGGCGCGGTCGTCGATGGCGCGTGCCTTGATCCGGTGCTCCCCCAAACGGAGAAAATCGCTGTCAAACACCGCCATGTCCCCGACAGAGAGGAGGGCTTCCGCCTCCTCCCTGGATTTTGCGCCGATGTCGATATGCATCGCGTCAATGGAGGGGAGCTTCTTCTGCTCCTCCGGCTGCATGAGGTGCACCGGCTTGGCGCCGATCACCCCGACGACCGCCCCGTCAAAAACCACCCGCCGTCCCAGAAGAACCGAGGCGTCTATCCCCCCGACGGTGGAAAATTTAAGCAGGCCGCCGTCGGTGATATAGGTGACGATCAGCCCGACCTCATCCATATGCGCGTCGAGCATCAGCCGCACCTTGGGGCGTTTTTTGCCCTTTTTAAAAACGATCAGATTGCCGGCCGCGTCGACCCGCGTTTCGGCCGCCCCGCCAATCTGCTTTTGCAGAAAATCGCGGAGGCTGTCCTCTTTCCCCGAAGGGGCTTCAAACCGGCAGAGACGTTCCAGTATCCGAATCATGCGATGCCGCCCCCTTTCGCATAAGCCGCCAGCAGGCGGCCGACCGCCTCCACATCCGACAGTGCGACCACCTCAGCCGCCGTGTGCATATTCCGCAGCGGAATCGAGCAGAGGCCGCAGGGCACGCCGGATTTGGAAAGGGCGATTACATCCGCGTTGGTGGAGGTTCGACCTCCCATAGCCTCCAGCTGATAGGCGATGCCTGCATCGGCCGCCGTCAGACGGAGGCGCCTGGTCACGGCGGCCGACAGCACGGGAGAAACCCCGATCATCGGCCCTGCGAACAGCCGTCCGGTTTTCTCGGGCGGGAGGTCGGGGCCGTCCCCGAAGCTGACGTCGACCGCGACCGCCTCATCCGGAGAGAGGGCGAAGGCGGCCGTCTGTGCGCCGAGGCAGCCGAGCTCCTCCTGATCGCTGAAGAGGAACTGCACCGTACAGGGCAGCTTCTCCTCCGCCAGGAGCGCGGCCGCATGCAGCAGCGCGGCACAGCCGGCGCGGTCGTCGAGCGACTTGCCGGTAAGGCAGCCGTTCTGCAGCTCGGCCGGCCGCCGACGGAAGGTCACCCGATCCCCGGGAGAGACCAGCGAGCAGACCTCCTCCACACCGGTGTCGATCACCATGTCGGCAAGGTCGGGGAGATTGTCCTCCCCCTTCTTCAAATGGGGCGGCAGGGTAGCGAAAACACCCGGAAGATCGCGCTTTCCATGAACGACCACCTCGGCCGCAGGGAGGGTGCGCAGATCAATTCCGCCGGCCTTTGCCACCTTGACAAAGCCGCCGTCCAGCACGCCGGTCACGACAAACCCGATCTCATCCGCGTGGGCGTCGAAGAGGATGGTGCGCTCCCCCTCTCCCTGCAGCGTCGCGATGAGCGAGGCGCCCTGACGCTGCACCGTGCAGGCGGCCGGCAAGGCGCGCTCGATTACCTCCAGCGCACCGGTCAAACCGCCCATACCGTGGGCGGCCGACAGTTCCTTTAACAATTTTTTGTTCACGTTACAGCTCCTTTACAAGCGCCTTGTAGCGGTTGCCCCGCACAGCAAAGTTCGGATAAGCATCAAAGCTGGCGCAGGCCGGGCTTAAGGTGACGATATCGCCCGCGGTTGCTTCTTTCACCGCCAGCGCAACCGCCTCCTCCAGATTTTCGGCATGCAGAATTTTCGGATTTCCCTCACTGTAGCCGGGGCAGGCCCTGACGACCGCCTCGATCTTATCGGCGGTCGGCCCGGTCAGGATCAGCGTCTTGACCTTCTCGACGACATAGGGCGCCATCGGGTCAAAGGGTATGTGCTTATCATACCCGCCGGCCAGCAGGATGACCTTCTGATTAAAGGCCTTGAGACCGGCAATCGTCCGGGTCGGGCTGGTCGCGATCGAGTCGTTGTAGTATTTGACCCCGTCCTTCTCCCGCACAAACTCAATCCGATGCTCGACGCCGGCAAACTCCCGCGCGACCTTGCAGATGGAGTCAATCCCGACATAGCCCCACACGGCCGCAATGGCCGCCAGATAGTTGGCGACATTGTGATCTCCCAGAATGGCGATCTCATCCCGATGGAGAACACGGGTCGTCTCCCCCTTGAAGGCGACGTAGAGGTTGCCGTCCTCCCCCAGCCAGGCGCCGTTTTCCACCGGCTCATTCAGGCTGAAGTAGAGAAGCTGTCCACGCACATCGGGGGTAAAGCTGCGGGTAATCTCATCACTGAAATTCAGCACCGTGCGGGAAAAAGCGTTCTGGTGCAGCAGAATATTCTTCTTGGCTGAGACGTACTCGTCCATGTCCTTGTGCACGTCGAGGTGGTTGGGCGCTACATTGGTGACCACCGCCACATCGGCGCCCTTGCGCATGGAGATCAGCTGGAAGGAGGAAAGCTCGGCCACGACAAAATCATCGGGACCCATTTCCTCAATCTCGGGCAAAAGGGGCTTGCCGATATTTCCGCCGAGGAAGACCCGCTTTCCCTCCGCCTCCAGCATACGGGCGATGAGGGTGGTGGTCGTCGTCTTGCCGTCCGAGCCGGTCACGGCAAAAATGGTCGCAGGGCAGAGGTCGAAAAAGACCTCCATCTCCGACGTGACGGCCACGCCGCGGCGCCTCGCCTCACACAGCTCGGCCAGGTTGAAATTCATACCGGGGGTGCGGAAGATCATGTCAACGTCAAGATCCTTCAGATAATCCGGCCCGAGATGCAGGATCGCTCCCGCCTCCTCCAGAAGATCGGCCGTCTCTCCAAGCTGGGCGCGGTCGCGCCGGTCGCAGGCATAGACGGTCGCCCCACCCTTCAAAAACCGGAGGATTAAAGGGGTATTGCTGACCCCGAGGCCGCACATGGCGATTCGTTTTCCCTTGAGCTGATCCATAAACTGCCGATAATTCATATATGACCATCCTTTCGTAATGCAAAGGCTGTTTACAACTGCTGTTCATCCGGCCGCGTTCCCGAGCCGCCGCGGTCGCCGGTGTGATGTGCATAGGTTTCGCTTTGCGCGCAGCGAGCAAAAGATGCGTTGAAATCCGGTGGTATAATAACCACCCTGTGGTTGTTGTACCGTGAACGCGAAGCGTAAATGGTACAACGTGCATAGCTTTTGCGGTTGCCGGCCGCTTTGCGGGCGGCGAGCAAAAGATGCATTGAAATCCGGTGGTATAATAACCACCCTGTGGTTATTATACCATGCAGGATGGAAATATCAAGAAAAAGCGGTCGAGGAACACCCGGTTTTATTTGCATTTTCTCACATGGGATGGTATAATGCATATTGCAACCGGGCCGGACAGTTGCGGGTGCGTCCTTCGCGCCTGAGGAAAGTCCGAGCATCACAGGGCGGGATAACGGCTAACGGCCGCCGAGGGTGACCTTAGGGAAAGTGCAACAGAGATATACCGCCGCGGCGAGGCAACTCTCCGCGGTAAGGGTGGAAAGGCGAGGTAAGAGCTCACCGGCATGCGGGAGACCGCATGGCCCTGCAAACCCTATCCGATGCAACACCGACCAAAGCGATACATTTGCCCGATGTGCTTTAACGGGTGGCTGGAGCAGCGGGAGCAATCCTCTGCCAAGATAGATAACTGTCCACGACAGAACTCGGCTTACAGGCCCGGTTGTCCTTTAATTTAAAACAAAATAAGCGTTTGCGCTCAAAGCCATATTCAAGACAATGCCCCGGCGTTTTGCCATAAGGCGAAACGCACAGCAAACGCACGACAAGCTATAGTAAGTAGTAACTTTAAGCCTTTGCGCGCGTCGCATCTTGACATCGGCAGGGGGCTTTCATTACTATAGGCTTATTATAGATAGCCGAGCTTTGCCTATGGTTAGAGCCGACGGAGTTCACGCTTCAATTTTATGCGGCCTTATGCCGCCAAATATGGGAGATAAACGGTTCTTTTTCTTTTTTGGGGAAATGCCGATACTTTATCAATTCAATCATTGTGGAGGAATACGGAAAATGCAGAATTCAGAAAAAAGCATGGAAAAAATCGTTACCTTAGCCAAGGGCAGAGGGTTTGTCTACGCCGGGTCGGAGATTTACGGCGGTCTGTCCAACACCTGGGACTACGGCCCGCTCGGCGTCGAGTTCAAGAACAATATCAAAAAGGCCTGGTGGAAGAAATTCGTGCAGGAGAACCCCTACAACGTCGGGCTGGACAGCGCCATTCTGATGAACCCGCAGGTGTGGGTGGCCTCCGGCCATGTGGGCGGCTTCTCCGACCCGCTGATGGACTGCAAAAGCTGCAAAACCCGCCACCGCGCCGACAAGCTGATTGAGGATACCGGCGTCAATCCGGCCGGCTGGTCGGACGCGCAGATGTCCGACTATATCAAAGAGCACAACATCGTCTGCCCGGAGTGCGGAGAATGCAACTTCACCGACATCCGCAAATTCAACCTGATGTTCAAGACCTTTCAGGGCGTGACCGAGGATGCCAAGAACGAGATCTACCTCCGGCCGGAGACGGCGCAGGGCATCTTTGTAAACTTCGCCAACATCCAGCGCACCAGCCGGAAGAAGGTACCCTTCGGCGTCTGCCAGATCGGCAAATCCTTCCGAAACGAGATCACGCCGGGCAACTTCATCTTCCGCACCCGGGAGTTTGAGCAGATGGAGCTGGAGTTCTTCTGCAAGCCGGGCACCGACCTCGAGTGGTTCGCCTATTGGAAGGAGACCTGCAAAAACTGGCTACTCTCCCTCGGCATGCAGGAGGAGCACCTCAAGCTTCGCGATCATGAGAAGGAGGAGCTTTCCCACTACTCCAACGCGACAACCGATTTTGAGTTCCTCTTCCCCTTCGGCTGGGGAGAGCTTTGGGGCATTGCCGACCGCACCGACTACGACCTCAACGCCCATATGAAGCAGTCGTCCAAGAGCCTTGAATATTTCGATCAGGAAAGCGGAGAAAAATACGTCCCCTATGTCATTGAGCCGTCGCTCGGCGCCGACCGGGTGCTGCTGGCCTTCCTCTGCGACGCATATGATGAGGAGACGGACGACAAGGGCGAGACCCGCGTAGTGCTTCGCCTCCACCCGGCGCTGGCCCCCTTCAAGGCGGCCGTGCTTCCGCTGAGCAAAAAGCTTGCCGGCCCTGCGGAGGAGGTTTACAGTCGCCTTGCCAAAGAGTTCATGGTCGACTATGACGACGCCGGCTCGATCGGCAAGCGCTACCGCCGGCAGGATGAGATCGGCACACCGGTTTGCATCACCTACGATTTCGAATCGCAGGAGGATGGCTGCGTCACCGTTCGCGACCGCGACACCATGGCGCAGGAAAGAATTCCGATCGACCAGCTGACCGACTATATCAAAGCCCGGATGGAATTTTAAATCGCACGGACAACCGGATAACCGCACAATCGGACGACCACACAACCGGAAAACCGGATCATCAGATGTATTTTTTCAAGATATGCCGTCGCAAAAACGACGGCATATCTTTCGGCCAACCCGGTTTGTATGTATCACTGTGAGGTAAGGATTTTATGACAGATGAATTTGCCTGCTGCTTTACCGGTTATCGGCCGGAAAAGTTCAATTTTGATTTTACGCCGGGAACGCCGGAGTATACACAATTTGAAAACAACCTGACCGACGCTGTTTATCGGATGGCCGACCGGGGCTGCGGCGTTTTTTACTCCGGCGTGGCGCAGGGCTTCGACATCGCCGCGGCCGAGATTGTCCTTCTTCGCCGGCGGCTGCAGGGGGATGTCGTCCTCCGCTGCGCGCTACCCTTCCGGGAGCAGGCCGCCAAGTGGGAGCTCTCCTGGAAGCGCCGGTACCTGGAGGTTCTGAAGGCGGCGGACGAAATCATCATCCTGTCGGACAATTACTACAAAGGCTGCTTCGCCCGCCGGAACAGATACATGGTCGAACGATCCCGGGCGGTGATTACCTATTTCGACGGAGCGGCCGGCGGTACGGCCTCCACTTTGCAAATGGCGGAGCGCCGCGGGCTGGAGGTTATCAACATCTACGACCCGTATCAGCAGCTCGCGCTCGAGCTGCCGTAAGCGCCTCCGACACCGAGCGGGAAGGAAAACGGCAGAAAGGCTTCAACCCGGCAAAGGAGACAAAGGGCTGCCGGCATGCCTGCGGCCGGCACATACACAGCATATCAAAAAAGGGACGTACCGGAAAAATCCGGTACGTCCCTTTTTTATTACTATAGCGAACCTGCCGCCGGAAGCGGTAGGGTTACACGCCCCGCACAATCAGGGCACGCAGCGCCACAACGTCGGAGACGGTCAGATTCTCATCCGAGTCATCGAGGTTGCCGGCCGCGAACTCGCGATCGGTCCAGCTGCCCGCGACAATCAGCTTACGCAGCTGAACCACGTCGGAGACGGTCACCTGATTATCGCCATCCACGTCGCCGAGTAGGATTTCCTCTCTCGGGCTGTCCTTGAGGATGGCCTCCATCCGGGCAAGATGCTTGACCGCGAACAGAAAAACGCCTGTGGCAATCTCATCCTCGTCCAGGGAGAGGATTACCTCCGCAATGGCAGCGGCGGTCTGATAATTCTTCCACGCCTCGGCCTCATACTGGTCGGCCGGATAATCATTCCGTCTGCTCAGAGCGTTGGCAAGCGCGTCGGTCGAGACGGAGTAGGCGCCCGGCGTGACCATGTAAAGCTCGACATCGTCGATCTGCAGCGAGCTGCCGCCCGGCGCGTCGAAGATAAATCCGATCTCCAGCGTGCCATCCGTAACCTCGATCATGTCGGACATGGAGGTCGTCCACTCTCCCGTACGGGGAATGACGTTCGCGGCGCTCTTGTCGCCGGAGCGAATACTAAACAGCGCGCGGTAGGCGGTGGAATTATAAAGCCGGGTTTTCGCCCTGACGACATAGGTACCGTTTTCGAGGCCGGTGACCTTCTGGCTCAGAAGGCGGTTCATCGCCTTATCTCCGTCGAAGAAATAGAATTTGCGGCTGCCGGAATAGATGTCATAGCCATCTACGCCATATCCGCCGGTTGTGCTGCCGCCATCCAGCGCGGTCAGGCTCCAGCCGTTGATGCTGCCCTCCTCAAAGCCGGGGTTCGTCAGCTTATCCGTAGCCGAGCTGCCCAGGCTGTAGGGCTCAAAGCCAAAGTGCAGATCCCGAAGCGTCACGCTTCCGCCGCCGGTTTTGGTCACCTGGATCGTGTTCCCCGCCAGCGCGAGCGGCAGGTTCACAGTAACCTCATTTTCCAGATCGGCATTCCGCGCCGCCGCAAGGTTTACAGTGGTCTCATACTCTCCCACCCGGATCTTCACCGTGCTGTCCGAAGAGGAGAAGTATCTGAAGCGCACCGCATACTCGCCGGCGCAAACGGTATCCAGCGCCGGATAGGTCAGGCTGTCTCCATCAGAAGAAAGGGTCACGCCCTTGTCGGTCATCTCCGCCTTTCCGCCGGCCTCTCCGTCGACCGCCAGCAGAGAATATTCCTCAACCGGCTCGATGTTGGTCGCCTTGCGGGAGATGATGATCTTATCAATCATGAGGGAGGAATCCTCCGTTTTCACAAGGAGGGTATTGGGATCCTCGGGGCTTACAAACAGCTCGACTACACCGATTGCCGTGGACCAGTCTGACGACTCGGTATGAACGGTGGAGACAATATCGTCAACATCAAGGGAAACCGTAGAACCGGTCGAGCCGCCGGCGTAAACGACCTCAACGCTGTAGACGCCGTCGTTCTGGGGCACAACATTCTCGAACCGGAGGACAGTGTCCTTGCCAAGGCCGGTGACAACCGTGCGGCCATCAACCGTCTTTGTAACCGCACCGGTAAGTCCGGCGGGATCGGCCTCCTCCGCCTCATACACCATGCCCTCGTTGGTGCCGGCGTCGCCCGAAAGCACGATGGTCTGTGCCTTGGCGGTGTCGGCCACCCGGACATAGCTGATGCCGGTGGTCTTATCGGCATAGAAGCCGGAGGTCATGCCCTCCAAAGCGGCCAGAGAGTCCGCTTTGTTCAGCGAGGTTCCGTCGCAGCGAACCGACAGGTTGCCATAGGTCGCGTTGTGGAACTGCAGCATATAGCTGCGGTCGGCGATGTCGGTAAACTTGCCGTCGCGGGCGCCGATGGTCAGGGTCATCGTATCGGTAGAAGCGCCCCGCACGACCTTGCAGTCATAAGACGTCGTCGCATATACCCCTTCGGCATAGTCGTCGGTTTTTCCGTCGTCCTCGTACAGCACGAAGTCGAACGCCCCATTTCCGACCGTGGGATAGATGTCGAGCGTAACGTCGGGGCTGGCGGTCGGATCATCCATATACTGCCGCTCGGACTGCATCGGAATGATCGAGCCTTCTTTCACAAAGACAGGGAGAAGCTCAACCGGCGCGTCATAGGTCATCCAGCGTCCGCCGGTATACACGGTAGAGCAATCATCGTAATCGTACCAGTTGCCCTCGGGCAGATAAACCTCCTTGGTTGTGGCGCTCTCTACAACCGGAGCGACCAGGAAGCTTTCGCCGCACATGAACTGGGTATCAATGTTATAGGTGTTCTTGTCCTCCGGATACTCCATCACCATCGGCCGAACCAGCGGAATGCCGGTGCCGCCTTCGCCGTAGCCTTCCTCAATGCCGATGCCGATGATGCTGTCGGCGCTGTAGGAGTACATATACGGCACGAGGGTGTAGCGCAGGTTGATATAGTCTCTGGACAGATCCTCGGAGTTGTGGGTCCAGGGCTCCTTCTCCTCCACGCCGGCGCAGTAGTGGAAGCGGTGGACGGGCGTGAAGGTAGCCAGCTCGACCCAGCGCTTATACTGATCGTCCGACAGCGAGCTGAAGAAGCCGCCGATGTCGAAGCCCCAGTAGTTGTAGCCGCTGACCGACAGGCCGGTACCCATCATAATCTGCTCGTGCATGGAGCCCCAGCCGCCGTTGATATCACCCGTCCAGGGGGCCGCATACCGGTGAGAACCGGTGTAGCCCGAACGGGTCTGCAGCATAGCGCGGTTGCCATTCTCGGTCACCTTGTCATAAACCGCCTGCTGATGCTTGATGGCATAGGCGTTTTTCACTTCGCTCAGCGTGCCCCAGGCCTTGCCCTCCTCATTCCAGAAGAGCCAGTCGGTGTTGTAGCGCGCCGGCTCGTTCATATCAAGCCAGAAGTACGAAACGCCCTGATCCAGAATCATGTTGAGCTGCTCACCCCACCATTTGGCGGCAGTCGGATTGAAGAAGTCGGTCAGACCGGAGGCTGCGCCCCACGGCCAGTTGACCAGCTTGGTGCTGCCGGTCTGATCCTTGACGAAATACCCGGCCTGATCGCCGGCCACATAGTCGGCGTTGTTGTCCCGGTTGGTCACGTTCGGGTCGTTGATCAGACCCATCCGGACATTCAGCTCGTTCAGCTTTTTGAACATGCCCTCCGGATCCGGATAGTTTGATTTGCTCCACTGGGTCGGGGTACAGAGGTACTCGTACCACTCGATATCGGCGATAATCACCTCAAGCGGAATCTGCTTCTCACGGTAGGTGGAGGCCACACGCTCGATGTCCGACTGCTTATAGCCGTAGTGGCACTGCATGTTGCCGTAAGCCCACTCGGGCGCGAAGAAGCTCTTGCCGGACATGTCGGTGTAGGTTTTGGTAACCTTTTTCATCTCCGGCCCGTAGATGAAGTAATAGATCAAATCTCCGCCCGGGTTGGGATTGTATGTACCGAAGGAATATCTGTCCTCTGAGGTGTTGCCGAAGTCAAACACCGTCCGGCTGGAGTTGTCGAACAGGATGCCGTAGCCCTTCGAGCTGACAAAATATGTGGTCGCCATGTACCAGCGGCCATTGTCCCACTCCGCGAAGGAGGAGTCGAGCTTGTCGCCGTAGGCGTCGACCGCCCACATAGCCAGCTTGCGGCCGCGGTGGCTGAAGCTGTTGACCTTTTCACCAAGGCCGTAGAACTGCTCGTCGGCAGGCAGCTTGTTGTTGACCTCCAGCTCGCCGTCGGTCGTCCAGCCCATGCTCTTCGCGTCGTTTTCCATAAGGATGTTGCCGGCCTTGTCCACATAGACCAGGCGCAGGCTATCCTTATACGCCCTAATATCGAAGGCGCCGGCGTCGATCAGGTAATAATCCTTCTTATCCGAAACGGTCAGCTGCTGCGGATCGACCGCATCGTTGACCACTGTAAAGGATTCATACTTGCGGCTGAATTTTCCCTCCGGATCGACCCAGACCTTGACGGCGTTGGGATCGACCGAGGTCAGACGCACCTCGGCGTTCTCGCAGGAGAGGGTCAGCTCGCTGGTTTTCTCTCCCGTGATCTTGTTGATCGCGCCGGGATAGGTCCAGCAGACCTCCTTCACCGTGATGTAATCCAGATTGATCTGCCCGGCGTCGCCCTGGTCGCGGCGAACGATAATCTCGTTCGCACCCTCCTTCAGGTCGATGTTAAGCGCCAGATCGCCCCACAGATCCCAGCTGCGGAGAGAGCTTACAACCTCCTGGCTCTTGCTGCCATTGACATAGAGGCTGATGCTCTGCCCGATCGAGTCGGTGTCGCCGGCGGCATACCGCAGCACCAGCGCGTACTCGCCGCTCTTGGGCGCGTTGACCGAGAACTTGACCCCATGGCCGTCGTTCTGGAAGCCGGCGGCAAAGCCGCTTCCCGAATAGCCGGAGTGATCCTTGTTGTCCCCCATGCCGCCGAGATGCTCGGCGTCCTCCGCCTCATACAGCCAGGAGAGGCTGATCTTGTCCAGCCGGACATCCAGCACATCGCTGCTCTCGTTCATATAGGTGATGACGTTCTTGCCCGCCTTGAGCGGCAGGCTGACCAGCTCGGTGTCCCAGGTGTTCCAGTTGATGGTGGGGTTCAGAACAGAATCTGCAATCTTCTCCTCCCCAACATAAACCGCAATCTTTTGCGAGGCGCTGCCCCCGTTCGTATAACGGAGACGCACACCGTAATTGCCGGTGGTCGGCACCGTCACGGTAAAGGCTACCGCGCCGTTCCGGCCAAGATATTCTACATATCCGGCGGCAGAATAATCGTCCAGTTTCTTACCCACCGGGGCGGAGGCGCGCTGCGCCTCCTCCGCTTCATATACCTCCTGCATCACGGGAGGGTCTGTCAGGTCGTCTGCCGCCCTGGCAGATTCGGCCTCTGCGCCGCCGGCGCCCGCAGCAGGAAAGCCGCAGGACAGGACGATTCCGGCCGTGACAAGAAGCGCTGTCAGTTTTTTACGCATAATGGAACTCCTTTCTTCGATACAGGACACATTACAGCCCGAAAGCCCGCGTCCCTATTCTGTTCTGCACTGCAGATACAAAAGCAAAAATTTCTATATTGACATAATAACGTAAATCTTTTAGGATAGAAAGTAGAAAAAATGTTTAAGGCACGACAAAAATTGACCTGAAAGAGAGATGTGTAAAATGCAGGCTTTTTTTGAACTTGCCCGGGATGAGAACACGGCCTTTTGCTGCGAAAAATCGACCAACAACGAGTGCCAGCCGCACTTTCACTCCAACATCGAAATCGCCTTTGTCATCAAGGGCGGCTTTGAGGCCACCATCAGCGGACAGACCGCCCTTTTGCGTCCGGGAGACCTTTCGGTTGCTTCAAGCTATGAGGTACACCACTACCGCACGCCGAAGGAGTCGGAGATTGTACTGCTCATCATTCCCACCAACCTGGTCAGCCGATTCAACCTGCTGGCGCAGCACTCGGTTTTCAAGACGCCCTTCCTGATCGGCAGCCGCCGCTCCGACGCGATATATGAAGCCATCCGCCGGCTGGAGGAATTCAACGGCACCAACGACTCCATCATCGTCAAGGGATACCTCTACGCCATACTCGGCTATCTGATCGAGCAGCTTGGCCTGCGCGACTATTCGGGATCGGCCAGCGACCTCGGCCCGGTGCGGGATATATTGATGTATATTGAAGAGCATTACCTCGAGCCGCTGACCGTAACCCAGCTGGCCGCCCACTTCGGGTATAACAAATACTATTTTTCCCGGCTGTTCAACCGGACGCTGGGCTGCGGCTTCAACCACTACGTCAACACCATCCGGGCGCGGCACGCCGCCTCCCTCATCCACAACAGCGACCTCTCGATTACCGAGATCGGGTTCGCCTCCGGTTTCAACAACGCGCGAACCTTCGCCCGCGCCTTTCAGACGCTGTACGGCGTGACGGCGCTGGAATATAAAAAGGGCCGCATTCCGCCCTCCGACATGGATCGGGAGATTATCAAATTCCGCGCGCTGAAGGAGGACACCGCCTCCGACAAGAAGCAGTGAGCGCCGGCCTCTCCCTGCAAATCTCCCGCCGCAAGGTTCTGCAAAAGCTCTGCTATGAAAAAATCAAGAAGCCGCCACGGCTCATAAACTGCCCCAGAATGTACAAACAGTACAAAAAAGCCCCCTATGTAGTTTATTATGAACAGCACCCCATTTGTTAGACAAGTATGATATACTATCTAATAAGTGGGGT